>WQSH01000020.1 GCA_009787995.1 Oscillospiraceae bacterium | reverse complement strand
CCCGCCGCTTTTAGCAGGGCAAAATCTGTTAGCGTTTTCCCCTTCTGCCCCACCGTAACCGCCCCGATCGGCAGCACCCTGATAGGGGCGGTCTTCGCTTTTTCCAAAATTTGCCTTATAATCACTTCGCTATCCGCTGCCGGCGAGGTGTTGGGCATACACAGGCATGTCGTCACGCCACCGGCGGCAGCGGCGGCGCCGCCGCTCAGGATGTCCTCCTTGTATTCAAAGCCCGGCTCTCGAAAGTGCACATGCAAATCAACAAGCCCCGGCGCAACAACCAAGCCTGATGCATTTATAATCGCCATTTCGGCGGTTTCTTTTATTTTTTCAGAAACCTCGGCGATTATGCCATCTTTTATCAAAACATCCGCCGGCCCGCCACCCCCCCCACAGAGGCAGCCTCCTTTTATTAGAATCATGCTCCCAGCCCTTTCTTATTTGCAAAGCCATTAAATAAAGTATATCATATCATAAAAAAAATTGACTAACAATGCGCAGTATAGTAAAGTGGGGTGGTATGTTCAAACTAATAAAAAAACAAGGCTCCGCCCGCAGGGGCGAGTTTACCACCAGCCACGGCACAATTCAGACGCCCGTGTTTATGAATGTCGCCACCCAGGCGGCTATCAAGGGCGCAGTTTCGAGCGACGACCTCAAAGCTGTCGGCTGCCAAGTTGCACTCTCAAACACATACCACCTCCACGTCCGCCCGGGCGATGAGCTAATCCGCTCGCTGGGGGGGCTTCATGCTTTTATGAACTGGGACGGCCCGCTTCTGACAGACAGCGGCGGGTTTCAGATATTCTCGCTTGCTAGCCTTCGGAAAATCACTGAAGAAGGCGCAGCCTTCAGCTCGCATGTCGACGGGCGCAAATTTTTTATGTCTCCGGAGGACAGCATCCGCATCCAAGCAAACCTAGGCTCCGATATAGTCATGGCCTTTGATGAATGCATAGAAATACCCGCACCGCACAGCTACGTGCAGGAATCCTGTGACAGGACATACCGCTGGCTTGTCCGCTGCAAGGACGAACTGGAACGCCTGTCCTCCAACAGAGCCTCCCCCCTGTCGGGCACAATGGCGCATGCGCAGTTTCTGTTTGGCATTAACCAGGGCGCCACCTTTCCGGATATGAGGGTGTCCCATATGAAGCGCATCGCCGACCTAGACCTCCCCGGCTATGCGATAGGCGGCCTGGCTGTCGGCGAGACAACTGAGCAGATGTACGAAACCGTCGAGGTTGTTGAGGCGCATATGCCCGAGCACCGCCCGCGATATCTGATGGGCGTCGGCACTCCGCAAAACATCATAGAAGCCGTGGCTCGCGGGATAGACTTTTTCGACTGCGTCATGCCCGCCAGAAATGGAAGGCATGGTCGGCTCTTCACATGGGATGAAAACGGCAGCATAAACATAAACAACGAGCGCTTTAAGGACGACAACAGCCCAATCGACAGCGAATGCGGCTGCCCCGTCTGCCAAAGCTACTCGCGCGCCTACATCCGCCATTTATTCAAATCCGGCGAGATGCTCGCAATGCGCCTCGCCGTACTTCACAATCTTTACTATTACAACACCCTAATGTCGAAAATCCGGAGCGCCATAGACAACGGAACTTTTACAGGCGGACGGTAGGTTTTTGGAGGTTGCCTATATGGTTCCTTTAGCTAAATATGCGTTGATGAACCCATCTAGGTCGCCGTCCATGACGGCGTTTATATTGCCGTTTTCAAATCCGGTCCTGTTGTCTTTGACCAGCGTGTAGGGCATAAATACATACGAGCGGATTTGGCTGCCCCACTCAATTTTCATCTGCTCGCCCTTTATGTCGCTGATTTTCTCCAAATGCTGCCGCTCCTTCATCTCAATTAGCCTCGAACGTAGCATCCGCATGGCGACCTCCCGGTTTTGGTGCTGGCTGCGCTCCATCTGGCAGGCCACGACCAATCCTGTCGGAAGGTGCGTAATCCTGACGGCGCTCTCAGTCTTGTTGACGTGCTGGCCTCCTGCACCAGAAGCCCTAAAGGTGTCTACCTTCAAATCTTCCGGTTTCACTTCAACCTCCACATCGTCGGAAATCAGCGGGGTGACTTCGACAGCGGCAAACGATGTGTGCCTGCGCCCCGATGAATCAAAAGGCGAGATGCGGACAAGCCTGTGCACCCCGGCTTCGCCTTTCAAGTAGCCGTAGGCATTTTCGCCGGCAATCTCTATGGATGCGGATTTTATGCCGGCTTCATCGTCGCTGAGCCAGTCGAGCAGCTTATACTGCATGCCATGCCGCTCTGCCCATCGCGTGTACATGCGGTAGAGCATGTACGCCCAGTCCTGCGCCTCTGTGCCGCCCGCTCCGGCATGAAACGACACAATTGCATTGTTGTCGTCGAATTCCCCCGATAGCAGCGTTTCAAGCCTCGCTGTTTCGAGATTTCCGCTGAAGGTTTTAAATTCCTCTTCAAGCTCAGAAAGCAGGCTCTCATCACCTTCCTCTATCGCCATCTGGCACAGTGCCATGACATCGTCCCAGGCACCCGCAAGCGTAGCGAACTTCTGGCTCTTTGTTTTGAGCTGTTTTAACCTTTGCAAAACCTTTTGCGAGTTTTCAAGGTCTGTCCAGAAATCCTCCTGCGCACTCTCTTCTTCCAGCCTCCGCAATTCCTCATCGTCCTCGTCCAGCCTCAAAGCTTGCCTGAGGCTATCCAAAGCGGGCCGCAACCCATTAATTTTCTGCTTATACTCGTCAAACTGCACCATAACTATTCCTGTTCTTTCTTGGCAAAGCGCAAAATCGCAACCACCGCTTCCGGTTTGTTCTATCAAAGGGCACTAAATTCAGGTAGCTTCCTTGTCCCGCACGAAAACATGCTTTATGTTCGGGTCGGTCGTCTGCCTAAACTCCGTTTCAAAGCGGTCAATCGACTTTACCATTGCCGAAAGGCTCATGTACCCGAAGCTCCTACAGTCAAAGTCAGGCTGTTTTTTTAATATCAAATTGCCCAATTCTCCCATAAAAACAGCACCGCTGTCGCCGGCAAGAGCTGCGATGGAGTCGGCGATTATCAGCACTATGTCGTCAGGCACCTTCACGACGGGCATTCTTGCCACATTGCGGCGTTTAGCGCGGTACTGCTGCTGATACTTATGGTCGCTCTCTTCTGTCTCGGCTCTTGCTTCCTCATTGCTTTCGTGGATGACTTCGATGTATGTAAACTTGTCGCAAGCGGCTATAAATGCGCTCGGGGTTTTCCTCTCGCCTATCCCTACTACGCGCTGCCCCGCTTCGCGCAGGCGGATTGCGAGCCTGGTAAAATCGCTGTCGCTCGAAACGATGACAAATCCATCTGTCTTTTCTGTGTAGAGGATGTCCATTGCATCTATTATCATGGCTGAGTCGCTGGAATTTTTGCCTGTCGTATAGCTATATTGCTGTATCGGCGTTATAGCATTCTCCAAGAGGGACGCTTTCCACCCGGCAATCGTAGGGCTTGTCCAATCTCCATAAATTCGCTTGATTGTTGGGGTGCCATATATTGCTATCTCTTCCATTACGCTTTTTATGCTGTAGCGAGGTACATTCTCGGCATCAATCAAAACCGCCAGCCTCAAATTATCTATGCCAAACGCATTGTGAGTCATGTGTCCCCTCCTATCTCAATTTTTCTCGTGGCTGCCGGGAGCTCCATTCTCCCAGCGGGTATTGTATCATATTTTTACAAACGACGCAACAATCAACAAATATTACAATTTTCGCATTGTTTGCAAACGTTTTCTTGACATATCTCACAAAATCAGTTAAAATGATTTAGTAATATGAGATGAAAAATTTGTAATTTTGTCGAAAGGTGGTATTGTCATGTCGAATATAGTAGAAATTCGTTGGCATGGACGAGGTGGACAGGGTGCAAAAACTGCATCACTGCTTTTGGCAGACGCTGCGTTTAACACCGGCAAGTATGTTCAGGGATTTCCTGAGTACGGACCGGAGAGAATGGGCGCACCAATAACTGCGTTCAACCGTATCAGTGATAAACGCAGTTACCTTCACTGCAACATCTACGAGCCCGATTACGTCGTGGTGGTAGATGCGACGCTCCTCACCGCTGTGGATGTTACCGGCGGTCTTAAGAAGGACGGCGCTATTTTGATCAATTCCTCAAAATCCCCTGAGGAGCTACGGCCTCTGCTGGCCGGCTATGAAGGGGAGGTCTACACTGTGGATGCAGGCAAGATATCTGAAGAAGAGTTGGGCAGGAACTTTCCAAATACGCCGATGTTGGGTGCCGTGGTGAAGGTCAGCGGGCTAATCCCCGAGGATCAGTTCGTCAAGGATATGGAGCATTCGATGCACCATAAATTTGCGAACAAGACTTCAGTCATTGAAGGCAATATGAAGGCGCTCAGGCGCTCAATGCAGGAGGTCAAAGGGCTATGATTTACATTAAGGACGCAAGCCAGAACCCCAATTGGGATGAAATGAGCCGGGGCGGCACAATCCTTGGGGGCGGAACATCCTTGCAAGTACGCACAGGCGACTGGCGTATTATGATTCCGGGCTGGGTCGAGGAGAAGTGCAAGCAATGCTTTCTTTGTTTCCCCGTTTGCGCTGACTCCGCCATTCCCATTGAAAATGAGAAACGCACAGATTTCGACTTTAAGCACTGCAAAGGCTGCGGAGTATGCTACAAAGTCTGCCCCTTCGGGGCTATCACCTTTGAAAAGGAGGGCAAGTGATGGCTATTCGTGAAAGGCTTTCCGGCAACGAAGCCGTTGCTATGGCGCTAAAGCAGATTGACTTGGATGTGATGGCCGCCTACCCTATCACCCCATCGACAGAAGTACCGCAGTATTTTTCCCAATTTGTAGCCGACGGAAAAGCGGGCACCGAGTTTGTGGCTGTCGAATCCGAGCATAGCGCAATGTCGGCTTGCATCGCCGCTGTGGCTTGCGGTGGGCGCGCTGCAACCGCTACCTCTGCCTGCGGGCTTGCGCTTATGTGGGAGCTCCTTTATGTTGCGTCCGGCACTCGCCTGCCTGTCACTCTTGCTGTTATCAACCGCTCACTGAGCGCCCCAATAAACATCAACAACGACCATAGCGATTCAATGGGCGCAAGAGACAGCGGCTGGATTCAGCTCTACTCTGAAAACAATCAGGAGGCTTACGACAACCAAATCATGTCGATCCGCATCGCCGAGCATAAGGATGTAATGCTTCCTGTCATGGTCTGCCAAGATGGATTTATAACTTCTCACGCAATCGAAAATATCGAGTTGCTAGAAGATGAAGCGGTGACTAAGTTTATTGGCGAATATGCTCCAGATTGGTCACTTCTGGCAGGAAACCCCGTCTCCGTCGGGCCGCTGGATACCCCGCAATTCTACTTCGAGCATGCATACCAGCGCGCGCGCGCAATGGCAGGCTCCAAGAAAGTAATCCTTGATGTTTTTAAGGAATTCGGCGAGCTTACGGGGCGCAAGTACGAGCTCTTCGAGCAGTACAGGATGGAAGATGCCGAGCGCGCCATAATAATCCTCAATTCCAGCGCCGGAACAGCAAGGTGCGTATGCGACGAGCTGCGCGACCGAGGCGAAAAAGTAGGCATCATCAAGCTGCGTGTGTTTCGCCCATTCCCCATGGAGGAGCTTGCCGAAGCCCTCAGTCATGTAAAGGCCGTCGCCGTAATGGATAAGGCCGACAGCTTTTCGGCAATTGGCGGCCCTGTTTTCACAGATGTGCGTAGCGCATGCTATGATTTGGAAAAGCGTCCGCATTTGATTAACTACATTTACGGCCTTGGCGGCCGCGACGTGCGCCTTGAGGACATCCGCCTCGTGTATAATGCGCTGTCCGAGGTCGTCGAAGCAGGAAAACCCGGCGAAATCTACCGCCATGTCGGCGTAAGGGGGGTATAAAAAATGGCTTATAATTTAAAGAAGGAAGCTACCAAGCCGGAGCGCTTTGTCGGGGGCCACCGCCTGTGTGCCGGCTGCGGCGCAGGCGTTGCAGTGCGCGGGGTGCTGCGCGCTTTGGAAGAGGGCGACCGCTCATGCTGCGGCGTCGCCACGTGCTGCCTCGAGGTTTCGAGCTTTTTATACCCTTTCACTGCTTGGCAGGAGAGCTTTATCCACTCGGCATTCGAAAACGTTGCAGCCACAGTTGCCGGCGCAGAAGCTTGTTATACCGCCATGAAGAAAAAGGGCAAGATTAAGGATACTTACAAGTTCATCGCCTTTGCCGGCGACGGGGGTACGTACGACATAGGCTTCCAGAGCCTTTCCGGTGCTATTGAGCGCGGCCACGATATGGTCTATGTCTGCTACGACAATGAGGCATATATGAACACAGGAATTCAGCGCTCGTCGTCCACGCCCAAGTTCGCCGAAGTTTCGACCGCCCCGGTCGGTTCGATTCTCCCGGGCAAGATGCAGCGCAAAAAAAACCTCACAGAGGCTATCGTGGCGCACGACATTCCCTACGCAGCCCAAACCACATTTATGAGCAATTTCAAAGACCTGCACGAAAAGGCGCACAAGGCTATATACACTACGGGCCCGGCTTTCCTGAACGTTCTTGCGCCCTGCCCTCGCGGCTGGCGCTATGAGCCGGAGGATTTGATGGAGATTTGCAAGTTGGCTGTAGACACTTGCGTCTGGCCCCTCTACGAGGTCGTCGAAGGCGAGTGGAGGCTCACATATGAGCCGAAGAAGAAGCTCCCCATCGAAGACTACCTAAAGCCCCAAGGCCGCTTCAGCCATATGTTCGCAAAAGGCGCAGAGTGGATGATAGAGGATGCGCAAAAGTACATAGACAAAAAATGGGAGCAGCTGCTAAAGAAATGCAAGTAGGCTAAGGACTCCTAAATTATCGACCGTGGGCAGGATGCGCTTTTTGCATCCTGCCCCTTATGCTCATGGTCGTAAATATGGTGAAATTTATTCATAATATCCGCTTAAAATGGTTATTGATATGATGAATGACTTTGTGTTATGCTTTAGGTGGACTAAGAATAGGGGGGAGCGTTGTGGTATCTAAGGTCAAATCATTCGGCTTGGGTGGCATCAGCGGGTATGAGGTCTCCGTTGAATGCTACTTGTCCTCAGGACTGCCCGCCTTTGACATAGTGGGACTGCCCGACACCGCCGTCAAAGAAGCCCGCG
Source organism: Oscillospiraceae bacterium (assembly GCA_009787995.1). GTDB lineage: Bacteria > Bacillota > Clostridia > Oscillospirales > Oscillospiraceae > WRMH01. The sequence continues at coordinate 23,782 of WQSH01000020.1, read as the reverse complement.
AGCGGGTCAGGGCGGCAACCAAAACTTGCGGCATGCCTTTTCCAATCTGCAGAATCACTGTAAACCTCGCCCCGGCGGACACAAAAAAAGCCGGCACGGTCTACGACCTGCCCATTATGCTGGGCATTCTTTCCGCCTCGGAGAGCATTGACCCCCTTCCCAAGGATGCCGCATTCTTCGGAGAGCTCTCTTTGACGGGTGAGCTGCGTCACGTGCCCGGCGCACTGCCCATGGCTTTGAGCGCCTGCCGGGCAGGGGCGCGCCACCTATATGTTCCGGCGGACAATGCCCACGAGGCTGCCTATGCCTCTGATGTTGCTGTTTATCCAGTGGCTCACGTCAGCGACCTGTTGCTTCACTTGAGGGGCGCTCAACTTATTGAGCCGGTCAAAACGCACGAACCGATTCCCGACCACGGCTTTATGCCGGATTTTTCGGATGTCAAAGGCCAAGAGAATGTCAAGCGCGCGCTTGAGGTCGCCGCTGCCGGCGGGCACAATATCCTGCTCGTCGGCCCACCGGGCGCCGGGAAGAGCATGCTCGCAAAGCGCCTGCCGACCATCCTCCCCGACATGAGCCGAGACGAAATGATTGAAGCGACTGAGATACATTCAGTTGCAGGGCTCACGAGCCGCGAAAAGCCTATTATGGCCTCAAGGCCGTTCCGCTCTCCGCACCACACCGTTTCGGCACCGGCAATAGCAGGCGGAACCTCTAACCCAAAGCCGGGCGAGATATCCTTGGCGCACAACGGTGTTTTGTTTCTTGACGAATTGCCGGAATTTAGCCGCGATGTTCTGGAAACCCTTCGGCAGCCATTAGAAGACGGTCAAGTGACCATCTCACGTGCGTCCACCTCCGTAACTTTCCCCAGCAGATTCATGCTCGTCTGCGCAATGAACCCTTGCAAATGCGGTTGGTACGCCCACCCATCCGGTCGGTGCATTTGCTCTGCATCTTCCGTCACCCGGTATCACGAGCGCTTATCAGGGCCGCTCTTGGACAGACTTGATTTATATATTGAGACGCCGCCGCTCGACTTTGATGAGCTTCGCAAGCGTCCGCATTCAGAGGCTTCCGCCGATATCCGCAAAAGAGTAAACGCAGCACGGAACAGGCAGCGCAAACGCTATGAGGGCGCAGGGCTCAGCTGCAACGCCCACATCGGAGCAAAACAGCTCAACACGTATTGCGCACTATCCCCAGAGTGCGAGAAGCTTATGCGAGATGCCTACTCCCGGCTTGCAATGACCGCACGGTCGCACGACCGCATAATGCGTGTCGCAAGAACTATTGCAGATTTGGCGAGCTCAGGCGACATACAGCTCCCACACTTAGCGGAAGCGATACAGTATAGAAAGCTGTCGTTTGGGAATTCTTAACTCAGGAGTATATATGGACGATATCATATTGTTAAAGCAAGGCGAGATGGTCCTCAAAGGACTCAACCGCCGGGAATTTGAAGTAAAGCTCATATCGAATATCCGGCGGCGGCTTAAGCCTTTTGGGGAGTTTAGGGTATACAGCATGCAGTCTACAGTTTATGTAGAGCCTCAGGGCGACTGCGATATGGAATCCGCTTTCGGTGCGGCTAAAACGGTATTCGGCGCAATGTCGGTAGTGCGGGCCGCTGCGTGCGAGAAAGACAAGGACGCTATTTTGAAAACGGCTATTAGCTACCTCGAATCGCAGCTTTTAGCGTCAAAATCCTTCAAAGTAGAGTCAAAGCGCGCAGACAAGCGCTTTCCCATGGGTTCTATTGAGCTGTCGCAATATGTCGGCGGGCTGCTGCACGACCGATTCCCGCACATGAAGCCGGACATGCACACGCCTGAGCTGGTAGTCAATCTGGAAATCCGCGACCTTGCCGCATATGTACACGGGGCTGCCGAGGCGGGCGCAGGCGGCTTGCCTATAGGCGTCGGGGGCCGGATGGTCACTTTGCTGTCAGGCGGGATAGATAGCCCCGTTGCGTCATACATGATGGCAAAACGCGGCGTGAAATTAATTCCGGCGCATTTTTTCTCGCATCCATACACCTCGCAAATGGCAAAGGAAAAGGTGCTTTCACTGGCTAAAATACTTACAAAATACTGCGGGCGGATGATGGTGGAGCTCGTACCGTTTACAAAAATACAAGAAGAAATAAGGGCAAATTGCCCCGAAGCGCTCCTCACTATAATAATGCGGCGGTTCATGATGCGCATTTCCGAGCGTATCGCAACCGACAACGGCTGCACTGCGCTTGTCACCGGCGAAAATCTCGGGCAAGTCGCAAGCCAGACCGCCGAGGCCCTGGCGGTTACCGAGCAGTGCATAGGACTTCCAACATTTCGCCCGCTTGTCGCATTTGACAAGCAAGAAATAGTAGAAAGGGCGCGCTCCATAGGCACTTACGAGACTTCTGTACTGCCATATGAAGACTGCTGCACGGTTTTTACGCCCCGCCGCCCCCGTACCAAACCAAAAATCTCCGAAGTCCTCGAAGCAGAAGAAGCGCTCGACATTGCGGCACTTGTCGACGATGCTGTAAGGGGGATTGAGAGGGTGGCAATAACCATTTAGTCCGCTTGCGCCGCGCTCCCGATGTGGCGTGAGACGGAATCGCACGTTGTGACACAGTGGCGAAAGGGCTCATGTCGGCCCGCATGCCGGAAGGGCTGACTATCAATTTGACAAAAGTGTTTAAAGATTAAACTGTTTGGGGGATTGGCTATGGCTTATACTGCTGAAATTATCGGAGTCGGGACAGAACTTTTGCTTGGGAACACTGTAAATACGGATGCGCAGGATGTCTCGCTACTGCTGTCTGAATTAGGTGTCAACGTGTATTTTCACACGGTTGTGGGCGATAACCCCACTCGGCTCAAGCAGGCTGTAGAAATCGCAAAAAGCCGCTCCGACATCATCATCACAACCGGGGGACTCGGCCCGACATTTGATGATTTGACAAAGCAGGCTCTCGCAGAATCCTTTGGCAAAAAACTTGTATTTAACGAAGCCGTGGCGCAGCAAATCAAGGATTTCTTTTCAAAGCGCCTCCCTGCTGTGAAGATGACAGAAAACAACCTTCAGCAAGCTCAGCTCCCCGAGGGCTGCGTGATATTTGACAATGGCGTTGGCACAGCGCCCGGATGCGCCTTTGAGGCCGAAGGCAAACATGTCCTTATGCTGCCGGGTCCTCCCCGGGAGTGCAGGGCTATGCTGAAAGCCTGCGTCGAGCCTTACTTGAGGAAATTGTCGGATGCAGAAATTCATTCGCACAACATCCACATATTCGGCCTTGGCGAGAGTGCTGTCGAGCAAAAACTGCGCAACCTCATGGAAAATTTGCACAACCCTACCCTAGCCCCATATGCCAAAGATGGGGATGTGACGTTGCGCATGACCGCAAAGGCGGCTTCGAAGGATGAGGCTGAAAAACTGATGACTCCAGTTATGTCGCAGGTGTGCGAAACGCTCGGCGACATCATCTATGGCATTGACACAATCAGCCTTGAAAATACTACTGTTGGACTGCTTTTGGAACGTGGCATAACACTTGCAGCAGCCGAATCGTGTACGGGCGGCCTGTTCTCAAAGCGCCTGACCGATGTTCCCGGCTCATCTAGGGCCTTCGCCGGGGGCATCGTGGCATATAGCAAGAATGCAAAAATATCGCTTTTGGATGTCCCCCCTGAATTGATTGCAGAAAAAAACGCCGTCAGCCGAGAAGTCGCTCTCGCAATGGCTGACGGCGCCAGAATCAAGTTAGGCGCAGATATTGGCATAGGCATAACCGGCATAGCGGGGCCCGGCAGCGACAGCTCTGGATTAGAGCCAGGCACGGTTTTTGTCGCCCTTACTACTAAGGACAGCTCGTACTGCAGATCCCCACTGTTGTTTCACGACCGCGAGCGAATCCGGATCGTCGGTTCCTCGCACGCCTTTGACATGACGCGCCGCCTGCTGACGGGGCTTTCGGTGGATTGATGGTTTAGCGGCAAGCCTAATTGTCAGGCCGCCTAAATCTCGACCAGCTTCCCTACTATTATCAGCCTTGCGTTCGGAAAATCATATGCGCATGTGCAAAGGCTCACAATCTTGTCATCCAGGCTCACCTCCGCATCACTCTTGAAAAATGAGCGTTTCCGGATGTCGTCGATATATTCCGCAAAATCCTCATCGCCATTGAAGTTGATTCTGGGCTGCTCGTCCGCCGAATCTACCAAATATCCCGCAAAGATAGCAAGCTGATAGTCCTTTACAGGCGTGTATACATGCATTCTGGAGTTCTCGTCGTAAAAGTCCTGGCTTCTAAAGTGCTTCAAAACGCCAAACATATCGTCCGTCCTGGATTCGTGGCCGTAAATCAGAGTGTTTTTATCCTCAAAATGCGGACTGCTCCTGTAGTCGAGGAATATAGATCCCTTTCTATGCCTTGCCCCATCTGGCAAGTGCTCGAGGAAAAAATAGTTGTCGCTCCATTGCATAATGGGATAATTTATTGCCGTGTCCTCCAACTCGATCCACCCGACGATTCCGGGAAAATGCTCGCGCAACCCTTCGAAATTTACATGCGGGACCCATGCGCTTTTTGCCTTATCAACTTTGGCTGGAGCGTCGCCGCCACTGTCCCCGATGATTTCGTTGTCGAAGGACAAAGTGCGAGGTTGGTCTTTGTCTCCGGGGGCGGCTGTGTATACCCTGATATAGGCGGCAAAATTGTTATAAAACTGCCTGCCCTGCCAATCCCTGTACAAATCGATGCCAAGCCAAACTCCAGATACCACAACTCCGGCCAAACATATTCCCAGCAGCATGCAGAGAAACTTGAGCCCCTTACGATTGTGTTTTTTTTTGTTTGCCACACCAATACACCTTCTTTCGAATTTTGAGCCGGTTGCGCTAGCACAACCGGCTCTTAGCAGGAGATCGCTAAGCTTTCGTGCCACAGGGGCTCCAGTGATATCTTTTCATTCGCCGCTTTTTTCCTGCTTATCGCTTATCAGCATCTTTCGAATTTTGTATGATATGGCCGCAGCCAATAATGCTGACAGCAATATCCCCGATGTCAGGAGGGCTCCAGGGCCAGTTATGCCGGTCTGCGGCATTCCACTGAGCGGGATAGCTTCGTCAACAATCTCTATGACTACGGTTTCGAACTCACCAAGTGGCACGGCTTCGTCAAAAATGTCAACATACTCTGCAAGCGGGACATTTTCGTCTTCAATTTCTATATATTCAGCGTATTCAATGCTTTCTACTTCAAAATCGGCCGCTTCTGCCAATTGCACAGCCCCGTCTTCAGCCGCCTCCAGGATTTCGGGCTCTGTATTGACGCCTGCGCCCCTTCCGATTCCCGCACTTTCCGATTCGCTTGCCGAGTCTTCTGCTTCGGGCAGAATTGGCATCGAGCTTTCCGGCACCATAGATGCCAGCTCCGGGTTCGGGGTTTGACCCGGCCCAGCCTCTTCTTCTGGGTTCGGCGTTTGGCCCGGCCCAGCCTCTTCTTCTGGGTTCGGGGTTTGACCCGGCCCAGCCTCTTCTTCCGGATTCGGGGTTTGGCCCGGCCCAGCCTCTTCTTCCGGATTCGGGGTTTGACCCAGCCCAGCCTCTTCTTCCGGGTTCGGGGTTTGGCCCGGCCCAGCCTCTTCTTCCGGGTTCGGCGTTTGGCCCAGCCCAGCCTCTTCTTCCGGGTTCGGCGTTTGGCCCAGCCCAGCCTCTTCTTCCGGGTTCGGGGTTTGACCCGGCCCAGCCTCTTCTTCCGGATTCGGGGTTTGACCAATCGCAGCATTTTCGTAACTGCCAATCATCACCTGAGAAACTGAATTGCCGGCCCCTACCCCTATCGCAACCAGTTCTGTCGCTTCTCCAACTTCGCCACTGATTGTTATTGTGGTGATAGAATACTGATTCCCATGCCTAACAACTATCTGCACGGCACCTTCAAATGCACCTGCCGGCACCTGGGCATAAATCCGATTTCCAGTTGAAACCAGCCGTATTTGCGAACCCTCAGGCCCCGAATCGGCTATATAATGATAGCCATTGCCTGCAGACCAACTATTAGAAAAACTATTGAAATCGCGAGTTTGCACATTTTCCCAGACAACAGCAGGCATTTCTGAACTGTATGCCATCAAATCTATTCCGTCCAACGCCGCATCGGCTTTTTCGCTTATTGCACAAATCACATCACCCATCTTTAAATCCCTCCAAAAATATTTTTCATGACATTCAAGCCTCATGCAATTTCCGCAACTGCGGTTTGTGACTTAAATATATTCCTTTTTTGTCACCCAGATGTCACGAGAAACATATTTTTATAGCATGTTCTCGATGTTTTGTCACGGCAAAGTCACAGCCATAAAATATATGACAAAAAAACTCTATTTTTAGGGGCTGAGCGTCCCATCCCTATACAAAAATCATTAGATAACCCTTGCGCTTGCGCCTAATAGCTCAGTCGTTGCTTTCCCATGTCGCCGACTTCGCTGCGCCTTCTGCCAGCGCCTCGTCCATAAGTCTAAGCATTTCCAAGACGCTCCGGAAGCTCTGTCTCAGATTTTTTTCCGCCCAAAGTATATGCCCTTGCCAGGTGGCGTTTTGTTGAAATATGACGGAGACTTCAAAGGTGCACTTACTTGCGCCGTAAACCTCTTTTTTATTTATATTTTCAGTATCCATTTGTAGCCTGTTCCTCTCTAAACATTCCCTTGTTTATTGCCGCAGTAACTAGTTTGCAGGGAATAACGCTTTTATCGTTGTCCCCCCTATTTTCGAGAGATATTTTGAATCCACTTCGTGCAATATCCTATTTACAACCACTTTGCAGTCTTCGTATGTGAGGCTGTGCAGCAACACTAGGTACCGGCTCGGGCTAAGGCGCGTGAACAAGTCCCCCATTCTCAAGTTGCCAGTAATTACCACACCCAGTTGCTGCATTATACTTGCGCTTTTAGCATTCCCCTCGTGCTTTGTCTCAAACATAACAACGTATGTCGTTTTTCCCGAACGCAGTGCAGTGCGCGACTCGATTTGGACAATCGTCTTAAATTCGCTCAGGTCGCAATAATATGCACCCGGAATATCAGCGCCGGACGTCCATTCATCCAGCAGTGTTTCTAGCGTGAACCCCTCGCTCAGCTCCGGCCTATGTATCTGAGCGTAAAGCGCCCGCAGTTCGTCAGAGAAGTTTACCCCAAGCACATCGTAGAACATCGCTTCCGCACGCTTATATTCAGCGAAGGCCTCTAAGTTCTTACTTTGCGCCAGGAGCGCCCTTAAATGGCATTCTATCAGCTTTTCATCAAATGGGTCTACCTGGAGAGCCCTTGCGCAGAGCTTCTCGGCTTCTGCGTTCCGTTCTAATTTCTCAAGAAGCTCCAATGCATCAAGCGTGCAGTTTATAAACATCGATCGATACCAGCGTGACAGCGGCATAACCCAAAGCTCCCCGACCGAATTCGGCAAGAAATCACCACGATAGAGCCCGCACGCACGCAAAAGCAACCCCAATCGCTTCTCCTCGTTAGCGACTGAACTTGCTTTTTTGTATACTGCTTCAAATTCCTCGGTATCGACCGTGCACCTAACACTGTTATTCCAAGAATAACCCCCGCCTTTTGTTAGTATCAAAGAATCTGCGCATGAAACCCCAGCTTTTGCCAAAGCCGTGCGCGCCCTATACACGATTGTCCTCAGAGCGCTCCCATCGCTGTCCATATTGTCTTCGCCACAAAAAACGTCTGCTAGTTCCTCTTGAGTCACAATTTTATGCCTGTGCGCAACAAGGTACTGAATCATCTTCCATGTTTTTGAGGATCTTTTCTCTTGTTCAATGACGCGGTTTTCTCCGTCAATTATTGTAAATCCGCCCAGCATTTCGACTCTTATGTATGCATTTTCCAAGCCCCTCTTGAACCCCCATCCGTAAAACACACGACCTCTTCGTAATTCAAACGCTGCTTCCTTTCCTTGTACCGCATTGTAACAGATGCCCAAATAATATGCAACATTTCAAACGCAATTGCATCCAAATATTGTCATACTTGCCTTTTCCTAAAAGATTGGGTAAAATAACTTTGGTTATTATTTCAAGCGAAGGGTTTAGTTTATGATTAGGCAAAACAACAAAGGGCCACTCTACATGGCCGCTGCGTCCATATGCTGGAGTTTGGGCGGCCTGTGCTTCCAGTTCATCCCATGGAATGCTATGAGCATTATAGGCTTGCGCGCGCTTCTTGCCGCTGCGGTTTTTGCCATTTTTCGAAAAAGCATCAAGGTCACATTGACAAAAGGCAACATTTTGGCGGCATTGTTCCTTTCCGCAACGACCATGTTGTTTGTGTTTGCAAACCAGCTTACCACTGCAGCAGCAGCCGTGATGCTTCAGTTCACTGCCCCAATATTCATCCTGCTCATACAGTTTATATTTTACGGAAAAAAACCTAAACTGAGCGAAGCTTTAGCTGTTCTTGCAACTATTCTGGGGATGCTTCTTTTCTTTGCCGATGATATAGACGCAGGCCATATGCTTGGAAACATCTTAGCTATTGTATCCGGCCTCACGTTCGCATGTGTTTTTGTCTGCAACAAGCGCTCAGATACGCAGCCTGAACAGTCAGTCATGCTTGGCTTCCTTATCAATGCGGTTTTGTGGGCGCCGTTTGCATTGTTTGACCCAAACATTTCTGCCGACGTTATCCCATGGGCGTTTATCACTTTGATGGGGGTCGTACAAGTAGGGCTGGCTTATGTGTTCTTCACAGTTGGCATAAAGCGCACGTCAGCTTTGCTCGCCTGTTTGATTGTGGCGCTGGAGCCTGTCCTAAACCCCATATGGGTGGCGCTCTTTACCCCGGAAAGGCCAGGCCGCTACGCAATATTCGGCGGTGCGGTGATTGTCGTCACCGTAGTTGCATACAATGTGTGGGAAGCTAAACGGAATTAAGGACAAAGTCATATACCACCCTAAGCAGGAGCAGGCCGAGCACCACAAAAAGCATTGGGCGCAAAAATTTTGCCCCTTTTTTTATTGCGAATCCTGCCCCGAGATAGTTTCCAGCTATCCCGAACAAAGCCGCCGGAAGCCCCACTGCAAAAAGCACGTGCCCAGCAATCGCAAAGGTCACAAGCGAGGCAAAATTTGATGCCAGGTTTAGAACTTTTGCATTGCCCGAGGCTGTTTTTAAATCGTAGCGCATAACCGCATTATACGCTATTATCGCAAATGTGCCCGTCCCCGGGCCGATGATGCCATCATACAGCCCAATCGCAAACCCTATGGCAGAAGCTAGAACAATTGTCTTACGTCTCGAGAACCCCTCGTGGCCGGCCTCAAATACTTTATCTTTACGAAAAATAAGAAACACCGCAACGCACGGCAGTGCAACTATAAGCATGAGCCTCAGCGTTCTGTCGTCAAGCAATAATACAAACTGTGAACCAAGCGCAGCGCCAATCAGGGCTCCCACCGCCGATATAACCGCCGTTCGGAGGTCTATCGCTTTATTTTTGATAAAGCGCCCTGCGGCAATTGCGGTGCCAAGACATGCACTGAGCTTGTTCGTCCCGAACGCCATGTGTGCCGGCATTCCCGTCAGCAAGTATGCGGGGATTGAGATTGTCCCTCCTCCGCCAACGGCAGAGTCAATAAATCCCGCCAGAAAAACAAGCGGAGCAAGGTATATTAGTGTGTGTAAATATTCCATCAACGCCTCTTTTCGTAGAGTAGTGTGGTAATAATACAAAACCATCCCCGTCATGGAGAATCAACATGCAAGCGAGAATTTCGCCTATGACTCGGTCTTCATAACGTCACCCACGCAGAACAAGCGGCCTCTCGAGAATCCAAACCCGAAAAGCCACTGATTCCAACACTTTAGATGGAGCTTCCGACGGGATTTGAACCCGTGACCTCCCCCTTACCAAGGGGGTGCGCTGCCCCTGCGCTACGGAAGCACATGCGGCGCATTGCGCCGCAGCTGTACTTGGCGACCCAGAACGGACTCGAACCGTCGGCCTCCAGCGTGACAGGCTGGCGTTCTAACCAACTGAACTACTGGGCCACATTTTTGATGGGGCTACGAATGGATAGCTTTAGTATGGTAGCATATCCGTATGTAAAATGCAAGCTGAATTTTACGAATTTATCGAATCCAAAAATGGCGCTTTTGCAGTGATTTCTAGGCATTTCCCTGACAAAGGCTCTACAAAACCTAGAAGCTGTGCATGGAGCGCCTGTGCCGTTATCCCTAGTGAATGCGACACACTTTGAGACTCTTCGCTGCAATACAGCTTATCGCCTAAAATAGGATGCCCCACGTGGAGACAATGTACTCGGATTTGATGCGTGCGCCCTGTTTCGAGCCGCAACCGCACAAGTGAGGCGCAACGCCCAACTGTTTCAAATATGTGCAGCGTCTCATAATGTGTAATGGCTCTCTGCCCATCCTGAGAGGGCACCCTGAGCATGTTGCGCTCCTCTAGGCGCTTTATCGGCACGTCAATAGTGCCCTGTGCAGACATCTTGCCGCTGACTAGAGCTAAATACTCCTTCTTGGCTTCCTTTGCTGACAGGGCTCCAGACGCAAGCGCTTTCACATAGCTATTCTTCGCAAAAAGCACTACCCCGCTAGTGTCCCTGTCCAGGCGGTTTACGGCATGACAAACTCCAAGGTACCCTGCTACAAAGTTTGACAATGTCCCTGTATACCTTGAGCGCGATGGGTGGACTAGAATCCCCGATGGTTTGTTTACCGCTAGGAGCCCATCATTTTCAAACAAAATATCAAGCTCCCCATGCTCGGGCAAATTGTCGCATGGCCGCTCTGCGATGGCAATATCAACCTCAACCACTTCGCCCGGCGCAAGCTTGTAGTTAGTAAACACCGAAACTCCGGAAACGCTAATCGCCCCTGCCAGTTTCAGCCGGCGCATCATTGTTGCGGAGACGCTGAGCTCATTGCGCATGACCGAATGCACTGTCCTGCCTTTGTCTTTTTCCGCTGCTGTATAAGTTAGCGTCACCTTTACCACCCACATGAAAAACCCGGCTAAGCCGGGCTTTTCGCCATTCATTCGCTTTACTCGTACTCGTCGGCGTACTCACCGCCTGCTGAAAGCCTTTTTTCGTCAATCCTGGCTTTGATGTCCACAAAAAAATCGGCTATTTCGTTCCTAAAAATGTAGACAGCCGTAATTGCCGCAGCGACTGCGACAAACCCACAAATAGCGTAGACAAGAACCTTGTTATTACCTTTCATTTCAACAACTCCTTATGAAAAATTAGCACTGTAGTAGAATTGTACACCACACCTGCGAAAAAAACAATATCTTTTTTCACATTTACCACATTGACTAGACATATCCCTAGGCTATATAATCAGATTTAACGTTTTTAAGACCGGGAGGCTACAATGGAAACAGAGCCGATAAAAGCACTTTCGTCCAGACTCATCTTTTCGCTTATTTTCTTGGCGCTTGGCATTATACTTGCACTCGCAAGGCCATTTGGCACTTTGGACGCACAGGGGCATATCATGCTTGGCACGCTGATTGCCGCAATCTCCACATGGATGTTCCGCCCAGCTGGCGGCACGATGCTAATCGGAGCAGCGATACTCATTACCGGCGGGTTGATTGCGGGATTTCCCATAGGCGAGCTTACCACCGGCTTTTCTAGTGCATCGATTTGGCTTTTTATCCCGGCGATGTTCATTGGCAGTTCACTGCGGCAAACCGGATTGGGCAAACGCATCGTCCTCGCTCTTTTTAAGCAGCTGAATCTCACCTACATAAAAATACTGGGCGGTTGGCTTGTCGTGAGCATTCTTTTTGCGCTCATAACCCCGCTCGCCACTGTCCGATTCCTCATGCTTACCCCCATAGCTGTCAGCGTCGCTGACGCCTGTTGCTTGGACAAAGGCAGCCGGGGGCGTTCGCTCATAGTCATTTCGTGCTGGATACTAAGCATTTTCCCATCGCTTGCTTGGTTAAACGGCTCTTTGTTCGGCCCGGCGTTTACGTCCTTTTTGCCGGCAGGCCCAATGCGGGATATGGCGACGCCCGAGGCCTGGTCTATCGTTATGGCTCCGTGGCTGCTGTTTAGCATTGTTTTTGTAGCGGCGCTTTATTTCATCCTCAAGCCCGAAGAGGAGCTCAATATTACCAAGGATCAACTTCGGCAAATGTATAACGAACTCGGGCCCATGAGCAAGAAGGAGAAAGGTTGCCTAGTTGCGCTTGTGTTTACATTTGCTTGCCTTGTTTTGCAGACCTTCCTGCCAATCACGGCAAATCAGGTGCTATTGGCTTCGCTTGTAATCATGCTGTTTCTGGGGGTCCTCTCTGTCGGCGATATATCGTCTAGCGGCAGTTGGGATGTTATAGTATTTTTTGGCACAATGCTCAGTTTTACCAACATCTTCTATATCTCGGGGCTAACGGCGTGGCTCACCCCATACCTTGCCAATGTGATTGAAGTGCTGGCTGTCTCTCCGCTGGTGTTCATCATGGCTTTGTTTGGCATTTGCGTAATACTCAGGTTCTTCGACGTTGCGCAGGGTTGGATAATTGCGTCGATTTTTTCGCTTGCGACGCCGATTCTCTACAGCGAATATGGCATCCACCCACTGATTTCTACGGCCGTTTTCGTCAGTGCGTCATGCCTCTTTTTCTTCAGATACGCCCAGGCTTGGATTGTGCAGGTCGAAGCCGTATGCGGCGATGGCGGGTGGAACCCCGTCCACCTGAGGACTGCTTCGATTGTGTATCTGTGCGTAGCTGTCGTACAGCTTTTATTCAGCAGGTTCTACTGGGGGCTTGTTGGGATTCTGTAAATATGGTATGCTGTCGCTTATTATATTGAACTAGGGGGAATTTATGGAAAATCCATCGCAAAGGCGCTTTGAAATACAGCTGCCATATGCGATTATGTTAGCGGTAAACATCGCATTTCTGGCATTTGCTTTTGTATTTGACACCCCGGAAAATATAATAGACGGTTTTGGCAGAATCATCACCTCCCGCGTGATCCTTATCACAGACTTCATCGCCGTCGGCGGCATTGGCGCAGCGTTTGTCAACGTGGCGATAGTCGGCCTGGCGAGCCTTTTGATGCTCATAGGCTCCAAGGCCAAGCCGAGCGGCGCAACTATTATGGCATTGTGGCTGACTGCCGGCTTCGCTTTTTTTGGAAAAAACATCTACAACATGATTCCGCTTACCGTCGGAGTTTGGCTTTTCTCGCGGTACAAAAAAGAGCCTTATTCAAACTATTCCCTTGCATCGCTGTTGGTCGCGACACTCTCCCCTGTTGTAAGCGAAATGAGTTTCCTCGGAGTCCTGAGCCGTCCGGTCGAGATTGGCATCGGGGTAAGTCTCGGAGTTCTGATCGGCTTCATATTTCCTGCGGTGTCGGCTCATATGGTAAGGATGCACAGCGGATATGACCTTTACAGCATGGGCTTTGCGGGCGGCCTCATATCCATGATATTGTCGACCAGTTTAAGCAGCTTCGGCCTGCGGGTCTTGCCTGTCAGCGTGTACAGCATGGGCAACAACTTCGTTTTGGCAATACTCATGTACACCATTTCTGTAGCGCTGATTTGCTGCGGGCTTTTCTCCGGCGAGGGCGTCAAGGACAACCTTGCGAAATTTCGGAAGCTTTTCTCACACTCCGGCCGCCTGATTACCGATTTTTACTTCCTGTATAAAAACAGCATATATATCAACATGGGAATCCTCTGCGCATTTGCCACCACTGTCACGTTGGCAATCGGCGCAGAATTAAACGGCATCTCCTTTGCCGGCATCTTTACAATGGTGGGCTTTGGCTGCTTTGGCAAGCATATGAAAAATGTCCCCCCAATCCTCATCGGAGCGATTGTATCCGCTTATTTCAACGTGTGGTACTTCACAACGCCCGCTAATGTGGCTGCGATATTGTTTTCTGCCGCCTTAGCTCCACTAGCCGGGCAATTCGGCTGGATTTGGGGCATAATTGCAGGTTTTTTGCATGTGAGCGTCGCCATGCATGTGGGCGAGCTCAGCGGGGGTATGAATCTGTACAACAACGGCTTTGCCGCAGGCTTCATCGCCATGATACTGCTCCCGATAATAACTATCTCCGAAAGAATGAGAAAGCATCATGAAGACTAAATTTCAAAAAACAATGAATATAGCCAGCGAGCTGCTCGCTTACTGCCACCAGCATGGCGCAAAAGAGTTCCATCTCGATGTAATGGAGGGCAGTGGTTCCGTTTCGCTTACCATGCGCGCCAGCCCCGAGGATGTCACCGATGAGCAGCTGGAGTATCTAAAGACTGCGCTTAGCGCACCTAGGCAGAGGGAGGTCGAGCAGGATTATTGGGAGCTCATGGGCGGCTCTGAGGGTTCCTCCGAGCTTACCTTGCTGGGCATGCTGTGCGACGAATCTGAAGTCGATTACAAAAATGACACGCTGACCATAACTATAAAAAGATACGACTGACGAAACGCCTTGAGCGGTCTGTAAATAAGTTGACCAATACGCGTCGCCGCACATTGGGTTCCCCCCAATGTGCGGCGCTGTTTATCTGTGCGCTGTTACTTGGTTTTGGTTATGCCACAGGTGCAAATCGCCTAAGTGGCATCATTTCAGTCCTGAATAATGATTGCGCCGCAATCATTATTCCATTCTTTCGTTTACGTTGTCAATCACTATCTGGCCTTCGAATGCGAATGCATTGTTTATGCCAATCACCCTGAAGAAGTCCAGCGGCACAAAGGTTAATCCCTCTACAAGGGCAGGAGCTGCGGAAATTGTTTGCGGAGCCATCCTGCCTACATGCACTTCGGTATTTCCAAGCCATGTGTGAATCGCAACACCAAGCCTAATGCTTCTCAGAGTGCTGTCCCACTCAACGTAATAGCCTAGCGCTTCTGCGATTGCTCTGAGCGGAACCATCAACACGCCGTCTGCTGTTTGAAAAGCTGCCGGAGCGGTAATGTTTACGCCATTTACTTGGATTGGCCAGCCTGATGCGTCGATTGTGTCATCGAGGGGAAATGGCAGCACTGTAACAGGTACGTACTCTTCTTCCTCGTCAGCGGCTTCATCTTCGGCTTCTTCGTCAGCATCCTCATCGTCGGGGAGCATGTCGGGGTCGATTGGAAGCGGGCCAAACGCAATGTCTTCAAAGAGGACTATCAGTCTAATCGCAGTCACTTCCGCCGGAATGCTTCTTGTCGACGGGCCGTAAACCACTACGATGCGCCTGCCATCGATGCTGCCGTAATCAAAGTTGAATTCTGTGCCATCTGCCAAAACGACTTCCGTATCTTCACCAATCCTGAATGCTAGGCTGCCGCCCTGCGAAAGATATAGGCCGCCTTCGCCCTCCACCGAAAAGAATCGGTCAACATTTACATTCTTATCTTCCGGCATGCCATTTACGAGAACTGCTGCTGTGTATTGCGGCGGGTAAATCAGTATCATCGGCACGTTTGCCAGATAGAATGCTGTCACAGTGTCGCCTTCCTCAATCTCCTCTTCGAAGGGGAACACAGTTCCATCTGTTACGATTAAAAATGCGCGACCTTCACGGTCTGCATCCGGCCGGGAAATCTCTACGCGCAAACCGTCTTCGCTTTCATTAACAGAAGTTACTGTCCCCGTGACGGAGAGGTAGTATGAGCCTGTCGGTGCTGGTGTTGCTTCGTTGTTGTCGTCGGCTAGCGCCAACCCTGCCAAGGATGCAGTCAGTAACGCTGCAACC
This sequence comes from Oscillospiraceae bacterium, assembly GCA_009787995.1. Taxonomy (GTDB): domain Bacteria; phylum Bacillota; class Clostridia; order Oscillospirales; family Oscillospiraceae; genus WRMH01. The sequence goes on along the minus strand of WQSH01000020.1, from coordinate 8,039 downwards.
AGAAGTATTGCCAATGCCTTTTTCAATGTTTTTTCCTCCAAATTACTAAAAGTATGGGTTTCGTCATTTCAGACGGACGGTATGCGCAAATGTTCCACTGATGCTTGTGAACGATTTGTTAATCTATATTTTTCACCCCCGGCTATAAATTTTCGTAATAGAAACGGAATAAATATTCCAAAACGAACTAATTTGCTAATTTGCAGCTGCCATCCGCATCGCAAGCTCGCCTAGCGCTTTGCGGTATGCGTCTTCTTGGAAAGTAAAGAACGGAATGGAACGTTCGGCAATTTCTTCCGCCCTTGCTCCAATCAACTTGCCCGCAAAATACTTCAGCAGCGGCGGATTCCTGACGAGGACTGGGCCTGTCATATATGTCCCAAGCACGTTTTCATATTGGATGCCCTCTGTATTTGTTTCGTCATTCGCTCCAGAGCCTAGCTCATGGACAAAAGGCCTTTGTATATCCCCTACCTGGCCTTTGCTGGCCCGATTGATAAACCCTATAAGCTTTTCCTGCAAAAATGCAGTATTGCACACGCAGTCCCCCGTGATACGTCCGCCGCCCTGAATAGTTTCAAAATTCAACAGCCCCAACGCTTCGTGTCTGCCACCTTTTGCGTCCGTAACGGCCATGCCAAAAATCTCGTGAGAGTTTCCTGTCGCCAATACGTGCATTCCCTCTTCAATGCGCCCTATCAAGCTTGCCTTATGCCGCATGATGTCCGATATGCACGCAACTAGGCTGCGTTCTGTCCCGCTCCCAATATACACAAAATCATACGATTCAAAGTCAAGCTCGTCCCCAACACTCTTCTTGTCAATGACAGCATCAACCCCACAAGAGTTGAGCTCCATCACGAGAACTGCGGCATTCGCCCAGTCCCCATAAAGACTCATCAAATCATGATAAATATGTAAAATCCGTATCACTGCCGCAACTCCTAAATCCTCAGTTCCCTAGCCAGCTTGGCTTTGTCCGAAAAGCATGTGAGCGCATATATCTCGCCGGAAGTGCTGCCTTTGACATATTCGCTCAACATAGCCGCATCTTCTACAATCCCGATTTTTTGCTGATTGACCAAAGACATGGCAAACCTTGAAGCAAGCTCACTGGCATACCTGCCCGCAAGAACGACGTTTCGTACAGTATCGCCTGCCAGAATATCAAAATCTATGTCCCATAGCCACGAGGTTTCGCTGGTATAGTATTTTCGGCTAATCGCATCAACAAACACAATTACCGTGCATGGTTTTTTTTGCATCACTGCCCAGGCCAGCGACTGATTGTACGCAAGTGGATTCTCATGCTTGGATATAAGCAGAACGCCTTCTCTCCCTCCAACTGAAAAGCAGACTGTCCTGCCACCCTTCATTTCATACTTGTCCAGCGCTGACGCTGCATCCCTTGCGCTCACTGCGGCTGTCGAGGCAACGGCTATCGCTGCTGCTAGGTTGTATGCACCGACCAGGCTGGGAAAGCAGAGGGAGCTGCGAATCTTAAATTCGGAATCCGGGATTGCGGGTGTGGCATTTATGGTTATTGTCAGCGCTCCTGAGCCGAGGTCAAGGTTCACCACTTCAAATTCCGGCATTTGCCGGCCGAACCCGCATGAATTGCATTTGAATGCCCCAAAATGCCCTGCTATTCTGTACTTGTATGTCATACGCCCCTTGCACATGGGGCAGAATGCGCCGTCATCATATTTACAGGGGTTGTGAGGCGCAGGGTCGTGCAGCACACTCAAATTTGTCGTTTTTGCCACTTCTTTACCAAGTCCAAACCAAATCACATCGTTTCCAAGTTCGGAGCCCCCGACCCCTAATTTCGAACTCCGAGTTCCGAGTTCCGAAACATATGGGTCATCTGCATTCAATACCAGTTTGGTTTTTTTGCCCGCCGCTTCTATCGCTGCTTTAATGCAATCCTGAACAAACTCGTGATGCCCATTGCGGGTCTGCTGGTCGCGGCACAGGTTGGTGACCAGTAGAGCCGAGGGCTTCACTGCCTCAAATATATTCCGGGCGTACCGTTCGTCGCATTCCATTACGATAGCATCGCATTTGACTATGCCCCCGAGTGTTGCAAAGCGAAACAGCAGTGTTGCAACACCCTCGGTTTGATTAGACCCTTCGTGGTTCCACCCTACTCTCAGCCCTTGCTTGTTAAGGGATTGGGCTATGAGCTCGGCCGTCGAAGTTTTGCCATTTGAGCCTGTCACTGCAATTACTGTTTTTGGCAGCTTGAGGCGGCCGAGGGCATCTGGGCAGATTTTGAGTGCGACTTGCCCAGGTAGGCTGCTGCCCTTGCCAATCAGCTTTCCGACAAAACTCAAAATTTTGCATACAGCGAGGGCAATAAATACTTTCACTAACACACACTCTTTCGCACAAATCTAAACTTCGTCTATTTTACCTCCAATCATAAAAAAAGTCAAATCATTGAAAGAACCGCAGTTGCGGTTCTTTCAATGTCTGTTACAGATTACAGGGTAGCTGATGCCGGGCGGTTTGCTGTGTTTTTTTCGCGCCAGCTATTTTTCTTTTTCTGAGTCCTCTTCTTCGTCGCCGTCGTTTGACTCGGTTTCGCAGTCTTCGGAACCCTCATCGGCATCTCCCGATTCTTCCGTGCCCTCGTTACCATCAAACCCCCACACACCAGGGTCATCGTCATAAGAGGCTGCGTTATACACGCCAGACCTAACCTTTTGGACAAGCTCAACTACAGATGCAATGGCTAGGAACGCAGCAGCGCAACTAAATCCGATTATCACGGCAATTCGGAGCGTCGGGTTTATTGCGCCGTCCCCCGTCGTTGGCGTGGTTGCAATCTCGTAAATAGTGAATACGAGAAATGCGCATCCAGCAAGACGGGCGAACATCCTCATCTGCGCTCTTTGCGCCTTCTGCTGTGATGTTCTCGGCTTCTCTTTCTTCTTGAACAATGCCATAATGCGTCCTCTAACCCTTAGCCATTAATGAAGCATTGCCAGCTTGAGCACGCTCTCTTCCGTAGCTTCTTCCCTCTTGACAATCCCTGCTATAGTGCCGCCATTCATAACAGCGATATTATCCGCCACATTTATTACTTCCGTAAGCTCGGACGATATAAAGATAACCGCAAGCCCCTGCTTTGCAAGGTCGCACACCATCTGGTAAATCTCTGCTTTCGTCTTAACGTCAATGCCCTTAGTCGGTTCGTCGAGAATCAAAATCTTCGTATTGACTAGATCTGTCGTCCAGCGCCCAAGAATAACCTTTTGCTGATTACCACCCGAGAGCTCTATGACCATTTTATCTATGGTTGGGGTTTTGATATCATACTTCTTTATAGCTCCGATGGTTACCGACTCGCATTTCTTGGCAAGCAGGAAAATAAATCTTTTTAGCTTCTCCAGAACGGGCATGGTAACATTGTCCTCAATAGAACGGTACAGGACCAACCCTTGTTCCTTCCTGTCCTCCGGGCAAAGCGCAATGCCCTTGGTAATGGCATCCCTAGGTATAAGGGGCATGTAAGGCTCTCCATCGAGTGTGAGCTCTCCAGAAATTATCGGGTCGGCTCCGAAGATTGCCCTAACAACTTCAGTCCTCCCGGAGCCAACCAGCCCCGCAAAACCCAGCACCTCGCCTTTCCTCAGAGAAAAGCTTACATCCCTAACCGCAGGCGTCGTCAAACCCTTGACCTCCAAAAGCACATCGCCATGCTTGTCATTGCGGCTGAGGTTAGCATATGTGTCACCGATGTCTCGTCCGACCATCGCTTTTATCAGCTCGCCTTCGTCTGTTTCGGCGGTTACCATATGCGCAACAAACTTGCCGTCCTTTAAAACCACGATTTCATCTGTTATCTCAAAAATCTCCTTCATCCTGTGAGAAACATAGATAACAATCTTCCCCTCTTCCTTTAGTTGCCTAATCAAATTGAAGAGTATCGTTATTTCGCTATCTGTAAGCGGTGCGGTGGGCTCGTCAAAAGCTATAACTGTCGAATTGCGCCTGTACGCCTTCATAATCTCGACCATCTGCTGATAAGCGACAGACAGGAAAATAACCGGCATCTCCGGAAAAATCGGAAGTCCAAACTTCTCAATAAGCTCCTGTGTGTCCGCCCTTAGCTTCGCTTTATCGACAATGCCTCCCTTTGACGGCAAATCCCCAGCAAAGACATTTTCCATTACGCTCATCATCTGCATCATTTGCCGCTCTTGGTAAATTACGCTGATGCCTTTGACAATCGCATCATTAGGCGAGCTAAAATTCATCTCATTGCCGTTTAGGAGAACCTGGCCTGAATTCGGCTTCATATCTCCGCTCATAACTTTGAGCAACGTGCTCTTTCCCGCACCATTTTCGCCAAGCAATGCCAGAACCTTACCGCTTTCTGCCTTAAAACTTACATCATCAAGGGCCTTAACGCCGGGAAACAATTTGCTTATACCTTTAAATTCTAAGCTCTGCACCATATTTTAGTACCACTCACTTTCATCAAATTAAACCATAATTATAAACGCAGGATAGCAATACTTAATTTTAGCCGATACTGGGCTCTGCGTCAAGTCTCTTTTTGTTAAAATTATCCATAAAATTATATATTTTCTTATCAAAAACATAACATCTTATTAAAAATTGTGCAAAATATACAACTGCCGGTGTAACTCCATACAATTGACGAACACTTATCATTCCTATATACTTTTATTCTCAAAATCAAGGAATAAAAATGCGAGGTGAAAGGTAATATGATAGAAACCTTTATGGAACAAGGTTGGAGCTTGCTGAGGGATTACGAGCGCGAGGAGGCGGACGAATCTTTCGACAAAGCCCTAGAGGTTGATCCAGGGTATGCTCCGGCGTATATAGGAAAGCTGTGCTTGCAGCTCAGAGTGTTTGACGAGAAGGAGCTTGCCAATGGCTACATGCCACTTACGGAATACCCCCTCTATAAAACAGCCCTGAACTGCGCAAGCCCTGATTACAAGCTCGAACTTGAAGGATATAATAAAGCCATAGTTAGGCGCATCGTTGAAACGAAGGTAGCATGGGATAAAGAAGTAAAGCAGATAGACGAAGAAATAAAACGCTCTGAGAAAAGCTTCAAGCTGGAGAAAAAGGCTAAAATAAAGGCGCGCAACGCAGCAACGCGCAAGCAGAGGCTGATTCATAATGCCGCCATTGCCGTAGCCTTCATACTTGCTTTTAGCTTCTTTTTCATCAACCTGGCAGAGCCAGTTATAATTGGTGAAGTCGCTATGATTTCAGCTGCGGCGCATACAGTGGCTATCAGGGATGATGGAAGCCTATGGGTCTGGGGGGCAAATGACTTCGGCCAGCTCGGCGCAGGCTTTCTTATGCCACAGCGATTTCCTGAGCAGTTGCTTGATAATGTTGCATCTATCTCTGTCAACCGTCTGAACTCAATGGCCGTAAAAACCGACGGCAGTCTATGGGCGTGGGGCAATAACCGCGCCGGAAGGCTTGGGGATGGCACACTCACTCCGCGTTTTGTCCCTACGAGGATAATGGATGATGTCGCCCAAGTCTCCGCCGGCTACTTCCACACGGCAATAATCACAACCGAAGGCACTCTATGGACTTGGGGCGGCAATGATTCCGGGCAGCTCGGCGATGGCACTACGGAAAATAGCTTCGAGCCGGTGCCCCTGCTTGACGATGTGATCCAAGTTTCCGCTGGGACAGGCCACACGGCGGCAATCAGAGCTGACGGCAGCCTGTGGCTCTGGGGCGCTAATGCGCGTGGGCAATTAGGAGATGGCACGACTCAGCCTCAACTTACCCCCTTGAGGGTTATGGAGGAAGTAGCTCAAGTTTCTGCCGGAGCAAACCATACTGCTGTTGTCAGGACAGACGGCAGCTTATGGGTTTGGGGCGGAAATGGGCACGGCCAGCTTGGCAACGGAACTTTAGATGACAGCCTAGTCCCAATAAGGCTGATGGACAATGTGGCGTATATTTCAGCCGGAAGCAACCATATGGCGGCCATAACAACAGACGGCGCACTCTACGCTTGGGGCAACAACACAAACGGCCAAATTGGCGTTGGTTCGTTCGCCTCTTGGCGCCTCTATCCCTCCAGGGTGGCGGATGATATGGTTTCAGTATCCGCCGGGACGGCTCACACCGCCGCACTCAACAGCGATGGAGAGCTGTGGGCATGGGGCAGCAATGTCTCAGGCCAAATTGGGGACAGGACAATGATTTCCAGGCGCTCTCCGCAAGCCTATGAAATAGCCATACCGATTACCATCTTAGCGGCGCTGGCGGTCGCTGTAGCCTTGGCATTTATTCAAAAAAGGTGGCGGTTTAGACTGACCGGGATTCTGCTGATGGTCGCTATGCTTGCTTATGTAGTAGTATATGCGATTTTGGCTCTGACCCAAACGCTTGATGGCGCGCTTTTGCTTCACATCCTGCACAGCGTCCTCCTGTTGGTAGCAGCGCTCATAGCTCACCGGCTAAATGGGGTTTGCAAAAAGCTCCTGATGGCTTGAACCCAAGTGCTGATAGGACTGCGACTATGCGCAGACGACGTGAAACAGTTACGATTTTTGCAAGCTAACCGCAACAAACCACCCCATAAGGGGTGGTTTGTTTTAGCTGTTGATTATTTGTTTTTACCAATCGTTAGGCCACGTGTGGTGGGTGCGCGGCGGATCTATACGAGTTGGGAACAGATCCATGTCGTACACCATCGGGAATTGCGGCCATGCGCGCTCTTCTTCGGTGGCATCCGGGCCTATGGAGTACAAATCGAGGAATGCGAAGTACTGCTCGAAGTTCTCCGGCGTAACCCATACAATCGGCAGGAACATGATTGGGAAGTTGTGCTCTTCCAAAACTATCGGGCGGTCGTTATCGTCCATTTCAGCCACAGGCACCATGTGGAACGCATCCAAATCACCCGTGAACCTCAGCAGGTCGCCCTTATCCCAGACAACGCGCCAGTCTTCCCAGATTGTCTCCGGTGATGCAAATCCAGCCATGAATGCCCACAGTGCGTTGATGACAAGCTCTGTCCAAACTGCGCCGATGGACTCAAGGGCGTACCTGAATGAGTTGCGAACCCCGGCTTCCCACTGCTCGACGATTACAGGGCCGACTGCGAAGGACACGATGCAGACAACATCATTCATGCCCAAGTCGTCAACGATGACAGCCGCCTCGATTGCTTGACTACCGAACATTGTCGAAATCAGCCAAACATCGATGTCAGGATTTGTCGACAGCTCTGTCGTTATGAGGAGCATCGGGTCTGCGCCGACCAGCGCCAAGTCAGATACAAAGAAGTTTTGCGGGTTTACCGCTGTGTCCGGATGGAATTCGCCAAACTGCGGGAAGCGCTCCGCCCAGACCATCTCAGCGCCTACAGAGCGCATGTTCAGTTGGACTGCAGTTGACCAAGCGATAGAGATTTTGCCAACCCTCTCAACGGGCACATGCGAGAACTCGCGCTCATACCAGTCAATAAGCTGGTTGGCCATCATCTGCCCGACCAACAAGTCGTTGAACCCGACAAAGGGGGCAAGGAGTCTGCCCGGCACGTATTGACCTTGCACGGTAAACGAGTTACCAAAGTCGCGCGGCTGAGCCATCATGAACATCCACTCAAGGTCAAAGCCAGAGACGATGTCCGCTATGCGTGGTGCGAGGAATGGGTCGGAGTCAAATATGATTCCGTCATATCCCATCAGTGCGTGCATTTCGATAGCTGTTAGGAACTCCTCGGCGTCACCTGCGTTGGCAGGAGCCCAAAGGCCGCTGAATTCCATGTTGAGGCGGTCTGCCCATGTTGCGAAGGTTTCGTTAAACATGTCGAATATTCCGCCCGGCGAGCTAACCATGTAAACGAACCTAAAACGCCTGTGCTGGGTGTAGTCATAGTCGCGATCCCAGAAGCCTACGATTGCGGGGCCTGGGCTTCCTCCCGGTGCTGCGGCTCCGCCGTCGCCACCGCCGCCGCCATTGGCTGCTCCGCCACCGCCGCCACCGCCGCCACCGGCAGGCGCAGCCGTGTCGCC
>WQSH01000019.1 GCA_009787995.1 Oscillospiraceae bacterium | reverse complement strand
GGGCTATGTGGACGACGAAGCTGCTCAGGCGCTGATTGCGGCGACAAGGAACGCCAAAAAGGAAGACCCCCCCGGCTCAGTCTCCGTGCATTTCGGCGTGACGGGCTTCTTCCGCGAGGCATACACAGGCGAGGAAGGCGTTCTAGAGGCGATAAAGAAGTATATGGGCGCGGTGCCCGCATATAACGAAAACTTCTTCCGGGTTGCCGACCCTGTTGAGCCGGCATATCCGACAGAAGACTTGTACACACATGTGCCGTTTAACCAGCGTCGCGCCTATGATATCCGCAAGGTGCTCGCCTGCCTGTTTGACAACAGCGAATTCATGGAGTTCAAGCAAGGCTATGGCCCTGAGATTGTATGTGGCCTGGCAAAGGTAAATGGCTTGCTGTGCGGTGTGGTTTCGAACTTCCAGGGCATGATTCCCAACTATCCCGAATACCTCGAAAATAGCGTAGGTGCAGGCGGCAAGCTCTATCGCCAAGGCCTTATGAAGATGAATGAATTCATCACGCTTTGTGCTCGCGACAGCATCCCCGTTATCTGGCTTCAAGATACGTCGGGCATTGACGTTGGCGACCCTGCCGAAATGTCGGAGCTTCTGGGTTTGGGTCAATCCCTCATTTACAGCATTCAAAATGCGAACATCCCGCAGATGGAAATCACCCTGCGAAAGGGCACTGCGGCGGCGCACTATGTCATGGGGGGGCCGCAAGGGACGGACAGGAACGTGTTCAGTCTCGGAACTGCGACAACGGAGATTTACGTCATGCACGGTGAGACGGCGGCTGCGGCTATGTATGCCCGCAGGCTCGTAAAAGACCAAGATGCAGGCAAGGATGTTAAACCCATAATCGATAAGATGAACAAGCTGATTCAGAGCTATACGGACAATTCACGCCCCGGCGCTTGCGCAAAGCAAGGGTTTGTAGATGAAATTGTCAAGTTTTCCGAGCTTCGAAAATATATATGCGCATTCGTGGGCGCAGCATACCAGAACCCGACGTCAATCTGCGCGTTCCACCAGATGCTCACCCCAAGAGCGATCCGAGAGTGGAACTACCTAAACGGCGTGTAGGGGAGATTGATATGTCTAGAAATATTGTTAAGGCCGGACGGCCTTTGGTTGAAGGCAAGAAGCTAAATGTGATGGACACCATCCTCCGCGACGCCCATCAATCGCATGCGGCTACGCGCATGCGGCTTGAGGACATGCTTCCAGTGTGCGAAGTGCTCGACAGCGTTGGGTACTGGGCGCTGGAGTGTTGGGGTGGTGCTACGTTTGATGCTTGCATCCGTTTTCTCAATGAAGACCCATGGGAGCGCTTGCGCGTGCTGCGCAAGGCGCTGCCGAACACGCGGCTCCAAATGCTGTTTCGCGGGCAGAACATCCTCGGCTACCGTCACTATGGAGACGATGTAGTGGATAAGTTTTGCAAGAAATCCATTGAAAACGGCATAGACGTAGTTCGCATATTCGACGCACTCAATGACGTGCGCAACCTCGAAAAAGCCATGCGGAGCGTCAAGGAATATGGGGGGATTTGCGAGCCTGCGATGTCGTTCACAGTCAGTCCTGTCCACAACGAGCAGTATTGGATTGACTTGGCAATGCGGCTTGAGGACATGGGTGCAGATGTCATAGGCATCAAAGACATGGCAAACCTGATGCTGCCGATGGATACGGCAAGTCTCATCAAAAAATTGAAAAAACGTGTCAAAGTCCCGCTTCATCTGCATACGCACAATACGGCGGGTACAGGAGACATGAACTACTTGCTTGCGGCACTGGAAGGTGTGGATATAGTTGATACTTCGCTGTCGCCGCTTGCAAACGGCACGTCTCAGCCGGCCACAGAGTCGCTGGTCGCAACGCTAAAGGGGCATGAGCGGGACACGGGATTGGATCTTGAAAAAATGAGCAAGGCCGCAGAGCACTTCCGCCACGTCGCAGACAGGCTGTCCGCCGAGGGCCACCGCGACCCAAGGGTTTTACAGGTCGATACGAATACTCTCATTTATCAAGTGCCCGGCGGGATGCTTTCAAACCTTATTTCCCAGCTCAAGGAAATGAATGCGGAGGATAAGTACTATGATGTTCTCGCCGAAATTCCGCGCGTCCGCGAAGAGGCCGGGTATCCTCCGCTAGTGACGCCCACCAGCCAGATTGTTGGATCACAGGCGGTTATGAATGTAGTCGGCGGCGAGCGCTACAAGATGGTGACAAATGAATTCCGCTCAGTGATGCGCGGCGAATACGGAACCTTGCCCGCTCCCGTAAATGAAGAAATACGGAAGAAGTGCATTGGCAGTGACGAGGTAATCCATTGCCGCCCGGCAGACCTGATTCCTGAAGAGTTTGATAAGCTGAAAGAGGAGATTGGCGATTTGGCAGACTCGGAAGAAGACGTCCTGACCTATGCGCTGTTCCCACAGGTCGGAAAGGCCTTTCTTGAATACAGGCGAAAAAAGGCTCTCGGGATAGAAGACGCAGAGCTCATAGCGGCCATTACGGCGGCAATTAATGCCTATAGGGCAGAAGGCGCAAACGTTCATCCGCTCATTAGAAGCCTGAGCGGCCAGCGGGCGGCAAGCTCAGGATTTGCAGCAACGAATCCCTTAGTCAGAAATTGCAATTAATAACTTATATTGTGGAGGATGAGACCAACAATGAAAAATTATAAAGTCACAGTAAATGGCAATACGTATGAAGTAGAGGTTGAAGAAGTCGGTGGCGCCGCAGAAGTGAAGTCTGTCCAGATAGCTGCGCCAAGGCCGGCTCCTGCACCCAAGCCGGCGCCTAAACCTGCGCCAAAAGCCGCCGCTCCCGTATCAGAGAAAAAGGCATCTGCCGCTGCGCCGGCCGTCGATGTGGAGACAGTGCTTGCACCGCTTCCGGGCACGGTTTTGGAGGTAAAGGTAAAAGCGGGCGATGCGGTCAAAGAAGACCAGGTTCTGCTCATTTTTGAAGCTATGAAAATGGAAAACGAAATAGTAGCTACTTGTACGGGTACGGTAAAAGATGTTTTCGTGGCAAAGGGCGATATGCTTGACAGCGGAAAACCCGTTGTTTCAATTGCGTAATTAGGGAGGACAAGAGGAATGTATTTGGCATATTCTGAAGATATGGAAATGATTGCCGAAATGGCAAGGGACTTCGCAAAAAAAGAGATAGCTCCATATATCGAAGAAGACGAGGAGAACCATCATTATCGTCGTGAAATACTCACGCAGATGGGAGAATTGGGACTTTTGGGCTTTTCTATCCCCGAAGATTACGGAGGGAATGGGCTTGGTTGGATGGAAGGCGTTGCGGCGCTTTACGAGATAGCCAAAGTCCACACGTCCTGGCGGCTCAGCATCAGCGGAAATGTGTGGGGACCGGCAATGACGATTTTGCATCATGGCACAGAAGAGCAGAAGCAAAAATATATTCCCGGTCTTTGCAGCGGCGAATATGTCGGAAGCTTTGCCATCACAGAGGCAAATTCCGGCTCCGATGTAGGCAGCATGAAAATGACCGCAAAAGACGGCGGTGACCACTGGCTGTTAAATGGCTCGAAGATGTGGATATCCGGCGGACATACGGCAGATATCATGCTGATATTTGCAAAAACTGACCCATCAGCAGGCGCAAAGGGAATCTCCTGCTTCATAATTGACTTCAACGAGACGACGCAAGGCGTGGAGAGGATTCCGATTCACAAGAAAGTCGGTATGTGGCCCGCACCTACTTCAGAAATTGTTTTTGAAGATGTAAAAATTCCTAAGGAAAACCTCCTAGGCGTTGAAAATAAAGGTTTCCAGCTTTGCATGTGGATGCTAAACAACACGCGCATGGGTTGTGCGACGGGGGCTGCCGCCCTGTCGGCGGCATGCCTCGAAGGCAGTATCCAGTATGCAAATGAGCGAAGCCAGTTCGGGCAGGCCATAGGAAAGTTCCAGATGATTCAGCAGCAGATTGCTGAAATGAAACTTGAAGACGATGCAGCAAAGCTTCTTGTGTTCAAAGCTGCCTGGCTGAAGGAAAATGGGCTGCCCAGCCAGCAGGAAACCTCAATGGCGAAGGTTTTTGCGTGCAATGCTTCCGTGCATGCCGCAAACGTTGCGATGAAGATATACGGTTCGTATGGCTATTCCGATGAATATCCATGCGGCAGGTGGTTGCGCGATGCTAAGCAGTTTGAAACCCTCGAGGGCACATCCAACATTCATATGGGTATTATAGCAGGCATAGAGCTGGGGTATCAGCAAAATAGATAATAAGGTTTCGGAATTATTAACGTGATGGAGGAAACGGAATGTTTTTTAACGAAGACCACGACGACATTCGCCAGCTGGCGAAGGAGTTTGCCGAGAAAGAGCTTGCTCCGATAGCCAATGAAATCGACCATAATGACGAGGTGCCGCAGGAAATCTATGATGCAATGGCTGAGATGGGCCTTTATGGGCTGAAAATCCCCGAGGAATACGGCGGCTTGGGTCTTGACGCCCGGTCGTATGTATGCGTCATGGAGGAAATCTGCAAAAAAAGCATCACATGCAGCCTTACCTTCTCCTCTGCAAATTCTCTATCGACAGCGCCACTGCTTTTGGCGGGCACTGAAGAGCAGAAGCAAAAGTATGTGCCGGCTATTGCAAGCGGCGAGGAATTTATGGCTTTTGGCCTCACCGAGCCGGGTGCCGGAAGCGATGCAGGGGCTATGTCAACCAGGGCTGTAGAAGACGGTGACCACTATATCCTCAATGGCAGGAAAACCTTTATTACAGGTGCTCCGTTTGCAAAAAACACTGTAGTCTTCGCAAAAACCGACCCCGACAAGGGTGTCAAGGGGATTACGTCATTTATCGTCGATATGAGCCTTCCCGGCGTTTCCATTGGCAAGCATGAGGAGAAAATGGGTTTGCGCGGAGTGGCGACGAGCGACGTTGTGCTCGAAGACGTCCGCGTGCCGAAGAGCGAGATTCTGGGCGAACTCGGCAAGGGATTCACCACTGCGATGAAAACGCTTTCAATCGGGCGCATAGGCGTCGCGTGCCAGGGAATCGGTGTTGCGCAGGGTGCGATGGAGGAAGCCATAAAGCATGTCAAAGAGCGCAAGCAGTTCGGCCAGTTTTTGGCGGATTTTCAAGCTCTTCGTTTTATGATAGCTGAGATGGAGACTAATATCAATGCGGCCAAACTGCTGGTATATAATGCGGCTTACAGGATGGATATGGGCGAGGATGTGACAAAAGACGCTTCTATGGCAAAATATTTTGCAACCGAAATGGCTCTTGACGTTGTGAGCAAGGCGCTGCAGCTGCATGGGGGATATGGTTATTCAAAGGAATATCCAATTGAGCGCATGTACCGCGATGCCCGAGTGCTGACGATTTTTGAAGGCACGACGCAAGTGCAGCAAATGGTTATAGCAGGGCAAGTGCTGAAATAATTATGAAATTTTAACAAAGGGAGTATTTAATGAACATACTGGTATGTGTAAAGCAAGTTCCAAATACCGAGGAACTCAAAGTGGACGCCGGTGCCGGCACATCCAACCTCGACAGCATCCCTAAGGTTTTAAGCACCTTTGACGCCTGCGCAATGGAGACGGCGATCAAGCTCAAGGATGGCGATGCGTCCGTCAGGGTCGTCGCAGCAACAGTAGGCGGCGACAAAGCAAAGGATATCCTAAAGGCCTGTGTAGCAGTGGGGGCTGACAAAGCGTATCACGTTAATGATGCTGCGTTTGAGCAACTTGATTCACTGGCGACAAGCTATGTGCTCTCGCTTGCCGTGCGCAAAATCGAAGAGGCAGAAGCCGCACCTTTCGACATGGTGCTTCTGGGTCGCCAAGCTAACGACACCGATGCCGGGCAGGTCGGGCCGCAGCTCGCCGAATACCTTGATTGCCCTATGCTTGCGTATGCCCGCGAGGTATCATTGGCAGATGGCAAAGTGCGCGCGACGCGCGAAACGGAGGATGGTTTTGTTGTCATGGAGGCTGTCCTGCCTGCCGTAGTGACAGTGACAAAGACAGAATATGACCTGCGTTTCCCCTCTGTCAAATCTAAAATGGCTGCAAACCGAGCAGAAATCCCGGTGTTTGCGGCAGCTGACCTTGGAGACGAGGCAAAGGCCGTCTGGCTGCCGACCAATACGGTAAAAACGTATATACCCGAGCGAAAATCAGGCGGCATAAAGATAGAGGAAGAAACCGGCGAGCTTTCCGCCGAAAAACTAGCGGCGCTCCTCAGCGACGCCGGAGTCATATAAGGAGGCGGGGAAATGGACGAACACAAAAATGTATGGGTATATGTCGAAGTACACGGCGGCAAGGCAAAGAACGTGGGGCTGGAGATTATCGGTGCCGGCAAAAAGGTTGCCGATGGTGAGCGGGTGGTCGCAGTTCTGGTCGGAAAAAACCTTGACGAAGCCGCAAAGGCGGCTGCGTCCTATGGTGCAGACCAAGTCATCACAGTCAGCGGTGACGGCTATGCCGAATATTCCCTTGAGGGATATGCATATGCGTTGAAGGAGCTTGTGGAAAAACACAAGCCTGCGGCCTTCCTATTCGGTGCGACAAGCAATGGGCGAGAGCTTGCGCCCCGGTTGGCAGCAAGGCTGACGACAGGTTGTGCGGCAGACTGCACAGGATTGGAGCTGGGCGACAACGGTGTAATACAGTGGACACGCCCCGTATATTCAGGACGTTATCTGAGCGTTGTTGAAACACCAATTGCCAGGCCGCAAATAGGCACAATCCGCCCCGGAATTTTCAAGCGGGGGGAGCCGGACGCGGGGCGTGCAGCCGAAAGCATAAGCGAGGACATAGCTCTGCCAGCAGACGTAATCCGCACGATACTTGTCGAAAAGGTTGCCGAAGCGGCTGAAGGTGCAGTCAAGCTTGAAGATGCCGAGGTAATTGTCTCCGGCGGGCGCGGGCTTGGCAGTGAAAACAACTTTGCATTGCTTAAAGAGCTTGCCGATTTGCTTGGCGGTGTCGTTGGAGCGTCGCGCGCCTCGGTAGACGCAGGTTGGATACACCACGGCCACCAAGTAGGGCAGACAGGAAAGACAGTCGGGCCTAAGCTCTACATTGCCTGCGGAATCTCCGGAGCAATTCAGCACCTTGCGGGAATGTCCGGCTCGGACGTAGTCATCGCTATAAACAGGGATGCAGACGCACCGATATTTGAAATCGCCGACTATGGTATAGTGGGCGACTTGAAGGTAGTGGTCCCTGCGCTGACAGCAGAAATCAAAAAGCTCAAAGCATAGGGGCTTGCAGCAAGACAGGGGGCATCATTTTATGATGCCCCCCTTTGCTAGCGAGTGATTTGCAATGCCCCGAATAGATGCCGCCTTTTTTAAAATAAGCTTTGCCAGGAACGTCCTGCTACATGGCCAAAGGTTCTTTAATATACATCTCGTTGCTGCCAAGCCCCTGCTTGAAGGTATCGACCATCGAGAGCAGCAAGTCGTACTCCTCCCATAAAGCGACATAGGTTTCCGCAAGCTTCTCGGTTATTTCGGCAATGCTGGTTTCCAGCTCCTCATAACACTCTTCGGTCAATTTAGTCAAGGCAGGGTCTATATAGCCGGCATCTTTCATCTCGGACATTATTGACAAAACTTTTTCTTTTGGGAGCGGCTCCTTGTATGACCTCTTGGTCGACAATGCGCAGAATATGTCGGCAACGGAGACAATTCGCTCGCACAATTGGATTTCGTCGCCCTTTAGGCCGGACACATACCCGCTGCCATCAAGCTTTTCATGATGGTTTGCAGCAATACTAAGCACTGATTCATCCAAGTAACTGCCCAGGATATTCTTTGTTATGGAAATATGCGATTTCATAATCTCAAACTCTTCGTCAGACAGCCTGTCTGAGCTTTCAAGAATATGCAGGGGGACGCCCACCTTGCCCACGTCATGCAGCAAAGCCCCGGTTTGAAGGCTTTCTATTTCGCCTTCGTCTAAGCCCGCCTTCCTCCCCAATATTTCGCAGGTTTTGATAAGTGCGAACGTATGGTTCATCGTTTGCGGGCTTCGAAACTCGATAGACAGCACCACCATGTTCAAATAGGCGTCCACCCCTTCGGCAGAAAAATCGCTATTATATAAAATGTCGATAAACTCTGGGGAGTAATCGAACTTCAAATCGTCCTGCGTAATGCAGCCTTCGCCTCGGAAAAAGAGGTCTACCAGGTGCGCAGAGAACAAAGTTCCGCAGAGCTTATCAAAGCTGTCAACGAAAGCATCCCAGTTCTCAATGCCAGAAAGCGCCAGCACGTCTATCCTGTCTGCAATGAAAATTATCTGCGCTATTTCATGGTAGCTGGGGTGAAGGTACTCCAAGTCCTTCAATGCAGCATGATGAAACAGCAGGACAGGCGATATGTACTTTAAAGGCGAAAAATGTTTCGCAAATAAGTATCCATATGCGGAGTGCTCCCAGACAGCACCCGTTTCGAAAGCGACCATATTATGCACTTCTTCAGTTTTGTAAGCGCCAATATCATGGATTAACGCAAGTATGCAAATGTCCCTCATATGCTCCTGTGTGTATTTGTTTTGTCTTTTTAGAACCTTATATACAAGGTAAGACACTCGTTTGCCGTGGTCAACCAGCCTGCCGTCCATGTGGTTTAGTGTGTTTTGGATTATGTTGACTATGTATGATGACTTTTTCAGACGCACTTGATTTATCCCCTTCCTGTGACACCCTTTAAGAAAGGATGTCCTTTCCCATATACACAGTCTATCGCAAAGAGACAACATCCGTCAAGAAAAACTCTATTTGGCCTATTGACAAGTTATGGATTTTCCAATAGAATTAACGTGGCGTGGAAAAATAAAGTGGGGTTCGGCTGCTTGGAGGAGTAGTGGACTATGTATGATATTAACAGAGGTACAGCGACCGTCACCGAGAGTGCGGGAGCATTTGGTGTCATTCCATTTTATTATTCCGAACGATTACGAAAAAAGTTTGAAATACTTGCCATGTCAAAGGCCGCCATTATCGAAGCGCCTTTTGGAGGCAGGGATGCTATTGCCGTGTGCAGCTGCCTCGAAGATGCAGATGCGCACGGCGAAGCTGTTTACCGATTTACAGCTCAAGACGAAGCTCCGGATGCGCTCTACCGTAGACTGTGCCGGAAAATAGAAAAAATAGACAGCCTCGCTGGAAAGTGCTTGCAGGAAATTGATTTCCCAAATGCTCTTACCATCGGGGGCGTTTGCGATGCGCTCCGCTCAATTAGGTGCGAGCGCAAAACATGGCTGGTGATAGATAATTTCCACTTTCTCTTGCATGCGATGCCTATACAGGTGCTGGCGGCATTGCTAAGCCACAATAGGGGAAATTTTCGAATCGTCGCCATAACGCAGATGTTGGGCAACGATGGCAAACTTGCGGAAGATTTGGAGTTTTATGCACAAATGAGCGATTACGAGATGATTCTCTCCTTAGACCCTTTAGAACTAACGTCTGCGAAGTTCGGCGACAAGACATTTCACGATATCGCCATACTGATATCGCAAGACTGTCCCCCAGACATCAGGCAGAGGCACCCGCTATCCATGCTTCATGTGGCTTGGGCAATCAGGCTCAATGATGATGGCTCCCCCTCGTTTAAAGCTATTATGGCCGAGCTTGATGAGTCACTGCCCAAAAATGGGAAATTGCGAGCCGAATGGCTGCTGCTGTCCGCATACTTGCATTTTCCGAATTTGGAAAAAATGCTTCCAATTGTGCGTGCAGCAGAAGCCATGTTTGAAGGGGGGGGGTCGCAGGTGATTCTCCCGCAAGCCCCATGGGCGTTTTACGAACACCTGCAGCTGAATGCATTTCACCTAGGTGTCGGCGAAGCGGACAGGGAAGCGGACATGCTGGAGGAATTTCTAAGCATATACACCGTGCTGACAGATGGGCATGGGAGCGGTGCAGATGCGCTATATCGCGCGGAGCTTGCATTTTTGCGGTGCGAGGCAGCAAAGGCGGAGGTGCTTGCATATAAGGCGGCCTTCTTGGCAGAGGGCAAGAACCAAAAAATCGTCCAGCTCGGCGCAACAAGGCTGCTTTCTTCAATCGCAATTATCAAAGCGGATGCTGAAGGCTGGAAGCACGCTCTAAGTGAAATAGAGCGCGCGGCAAATGAATCAGTGCAAGTCGGCTCAGCGCTTAACTACGCTATCGATGTTGTCCGCGGGGCGCTCTTGTCCGACATTAGGGATTTTGCGAACTTGGCCGACTGGCTCAAGAATACTGAGTTCCTGTCGTGGAAGCTGCCTGCGCCCATCAAGAAAAATGCTGCGGCAGTGCATGTGCTCTACTTGATGAACCAAGGCGACTTCGCGCGGTTGGTAGGGTTTTGCCAGGCGATTCCTAAAGAGAACTTCACAGTTTTCTCTGAATATTTCCAATCATTTCTGATGGCGGTGGGATTTTCTGCCATAGGCGACCGCACCCAGGCTGCAAAATACTTGGAGTTCTCAGTAAAAAAAGCGTTGCCGGATGGAATGCTCCACTATTTTGCAGGGTTTTCCCGGCCATTGCACGGGCTGCCCGATGAGATTATTGAAAAGGGCTACCCGGAGCTTTTGCCAAAGTTTAACGAGCATAAGGGGAAATATCATGCAGGGTGGAAGTCGCTGCACAACACGCTTACAGCAAGTGAGCGGCCGTCCTTACTGACAGAGCGGGAGTTGGAAATAGCCAAGTTGGCTGCCGACGGCATGCGCAACCACGAAATAGCGGACATGCTTTTCGTAAGCGAGAACACAGTCAGGGCGCACTTGAGGTCAGTTTACCAAAAGCTGGACATAGACCGCCGCGCCAAGCTGGCAAAGGCGCTGGAATAGTCTATCCAGACGAGCAAAAAAGATAGTCTAGTCGGCCGATTTACAAATCAAAAATATCAGCTAAAATAGGTGTTAGAAAACGTTTTAAACACTAGGCAAATAAAGCAGGAATTTTTTACACTCGCCCATCGCGGGGCGCAATCCTGCCACCTGCGGGGAAGTCCCTATAAAAGTGTAACGGTGCGCCGTCCGTCCTCAGCGGCGCAGCACTCACACTCGCAGCCTTACGCAACTCCACAGAAGGCTATGGTGGCAGGACAACACGCTCTAAATTAATGATAGATAACCCCACAAGAGGTCAACCGCCGCCGGAGCTTGCGAAACCGTAATTATCTCCCCACCCTATTGCGCGCATCTCCCCGCGCAAATCCCATAACAAGCTCCGGTGGCTTGACAACAAGCAAAAAAACACTTCACAAACCAAAGAAAATACTGTACAGTAGCCTCATGAGACAGCTATATAAAAACAAAACTCGATTTGGCGCAATGGCAAGAGGGAGGATGCTTTACTTTTCCTTGATTTTCGTTGCGCGATTTGACCCAGTAGCAAGAAGGAGCATGCTTTTCGCACCGCTTATTGCTATTGGCGTTTTTCTTATTGCACTCTCATCATATAGGCTAATAGAAAACCACCTCGAAGGTACTGCGGCGCGCGCTGAGTATCAAGAGCTGCGGGACATATTCGAGATGATTGCGATTATGCACCATCCGCTTCCCCAAGCCCCAGAAATCCACAGCGATGGGCAGCCCGAGTTGCCAGATGCTGTAATGACAGCGGAACATGCGACCCCCCTACCCGATATGCTACAGGGTTTGGAAGGGCTTGAAGACCCAATGGAAACCCTGCGCCAGATCAATCCGGACCTTATAGGCTGGATTAGAATTGAAAACCTTATAAATTATCCCATAGTGCAGGGGCGGGACAACAGCCGGTATCTGAATACGACTTTTCAAGGCAGGAGAAACGCGTCGGGCGCAATTTTTATGGATTACAGAAACAGTTCGGTTTTTGATGATGAGGTAAGCATAATTTATGGCCACAACATGAGAAATGGCTCCATGTTCGCACCGCTTCACCGCTTGCGCGACCCGGCGTTTTTGGCGGAGCACCAATACATACGTATAATACTCTCAGCGCAAGAAACCCTAGTGTACCGCATTGTCGCGGCAAGAGTTGTTAATGTCTGGTACACAGTCAATGACCCTACGCAACTGACCGCTGCCGCAGTAGCGGGGTCGGTTCGGGGTGCACCCAGCGGCACGCAGCGTTTCCTAATATTGTCAACCTGCACAAACGTGGATGATGACGAAAGACTGCGTATTTATGCGGCTCTAATAGAGCCATACTGAGACGGCATTTGCCTTTTTTGATCAGCTTTAAAGCGGATAAAAAAAGGCAAAAAAGTATTGACATAACAGCTAAATTAGATGTATACTTAGCCCTCTCTTAACTTTCACTTACTTTTCTTATGAGGAAGGGGTATGTATTCTTATGGAGAATAAAACCATTTTTGTATGTGATGACGATGATACTTTCCTTGCTAAATTTGATGCGGCGTTAAGGCGTCACTACAAAGTTATTACCATGTCATCGGGGCAGAAATTGTTTTCCCTGCTGGATAAGTTCATGCCGGAAATAATCGTGCTTGATGTTGAAATGCCCGAGATGAATGGTTTTGACATATTAAGCAAGCTAAAGTCCGACGAGAAATATTCACACATCCCAGTCATGTTTCTGACCGGGTTGCAGGACAATTCAATGGAAACAAGAGCTTTTCAGATGGGCATTTCGGATTTTATTATGAAAGCTTACGTTTCTGCGCCGATATTAATTAATCGGATTAATTTGCAGCTCCGGGCACTGTCGAAAAAGACCGATGACGGCATAGCCCAACCGAAAATGGAGTTAAAAACCATTGTTGCGCTCGATGACAGCGACACTTTTTTGTCCACTTTTGATACTGCCATGAAAAGCTACTACAACGTGGTGACGGTCTCGTCGGCTGCGAAATTCTTCTCAATAATGGAAAACCTCAAGCCGGATCTCATCGTGTGCGATATCGAAATGCCTGAGATGGACGGATTTGAGGTGCTGCGCAAGTTGAAAACCAACAGGCAATACAGGGACATACCAGTTATGTTTCTGTCCGGAGCACAGGACACAGAAATGGAGGCAAAAGGCTTTAGGATGGGGATTGCGGATTTTATTGAAAAGAACTTTTTCTCTGCGCCGATATTAAACAACCGAATCAAGCTGCAACTAAACATGCTGGAGCAAGAAAAGTATGCGAAATCCCTTCAAAAGTGGAAATAACTGCACACGGACAATGACCTCATGTAGTTGCCCCCTGCTGTCTGCCGAGCTTTCTGCAAATGTCTGATACCCCAGAAGAAAATGGCGTAAGGATTAATAGCATGACAGAATACGACACGGATTACAACTTTGAAAAAACACTCGATGCCTTTTTAGCGTTTAATATAGAGACAAATTATGACAAACTGCTGGAAATCGTCCTATCAAAGATGATAGCGGTCACAGCATCGAAGGGCGGCAGCCTGTTCACTCCAGAAGATGATATGCTTCATTTGCACACCTCCAAGAACACGCAGTTTAACTCTGCGCAGGCAATGGGTGAATTTTTTGGCTTGCCTCCCATAGCGTGCGACAATACTGAAAATATCATTGCATATGCTGTCGCCAATGACGAGATTGTCACAGTAGAGGATGTATATGCGGACAGCGAGTTTGACTTTTCCGAAATAAAAAAATTTGATGAGCTCGTGGGAAATAAGACATGTGCGGTCTCTGTGTTCCCGCTCACGGCATCTCTTGATGGGCAGAACAGGTCGGTAGGCGCTATCCAGCTGATTGACGCAAAGGATGGGGATATAGATGCGTGCGCCCTCCACAGAAAGTTTTGCAGCTGCCCAAAAATCCGCCTTTTCTTAAAGATGGCCGCACATGCCATGGCCAACCTCTATGTTGCGCAAGAGCGCGATGCTTCCATTAAAGAGCTGCACCTGATTGCGGACATTCACCTGATTGCAGCCGCCGAAGAAAAAAGTAGGGCGAAGAGCAGGTTCCTTGCGAGGATGAGCCACGAAATCCGCACTCCCTTAAACTCTATTTTAGGCATTACAGAAATCCAGCTGCGGCAAACAAAGCATTCAAATACAACTTTGGAAGCCTTCCAGCGGATATACAATTCATCTACTTTGCTGCTGGAACTGATTAACAATTTGCTAGACCTGTCAAAAGCTGAATCGGACAAGCTGGACCTCGACGAAAGGCCCTACGATTTGGCGAACCTGATTAGCGATGTCGTTCAGTTAAACACTATACATACGCTTAACAGGCATATTCAGTTTAAGCTGAATGTGGATTCTAGCTTGCCGTCAGTGATTGTCGGGGATTCGCTGCGCGTGAAGCAGATTTTGAACAATATTATATCAAATGCATTCAAATATACAGATGACGGAATGATAGAATTGTCCTTCCTGCGCGAACCTATAGCTTTGGCGCCGCAAAACTATGCAGTAGACAGCTCAGATGGCAGTGCGGGAGAGTTTGGACTGTCTATTAGCATAAAAGATACTGGAAGGGGTATGACCGAAGAGCAAGTAAACAGGCTCTTCGCTGAAGAATACATACGCTTTGACGAAAGGTCGTATATTCAAGGTACCGGCTTGGGCATGGCAATAACGCACAAGCTGATAGTAGCTATGAACGGCAAGGTTGACGTGAGGAGCACCCCCGGCGCAGGGACCTGCGTCTCCGTGTTGCTGCCCCAGCGGTCGTCCGGAGAGGAAATTATAGGGGAAGTGCTGTCGAAAGACTTGGAAAACTTTGAAGCGCGCTCCATTGGCAAGAAGATGCCTTGGTTTATTTTTGAGCCGATGCCCTACGGTTCTGTCTTGGTTGTGGACGATCAGGAGACGAATTTATATGTCGCAAAGGGGCTCTTTCTTCCCTACCAAATTAAATTTGACGTAGCCTACAGTGGTCAGGAAGCCGTCGACAAAGTCCTGGCCGGGAATGTTTATGATATAATTTTTATGGATCACATGATGCCGAGCATGGACGGCATTGAAACGGTGGGGCTTTTGCGCAAAATGGGTTATGAGCACCCAATTGTCGCACTCACGGCCAACGCTATCATAGGGCAGGACGAAGTGTTTATGCAAAATGGATTTGACGATTATCTTTCCAAGCCCATTGACACGCGCGTGCTTGACGCATGCCTGAATCGCTTTATTAGAGAAAAGCAGTCACTAGAAGTGATTGCGGCAGTGTACGATTCGTACGAGAAAACTCAATCTATGCAGAAATGGGAAGCTTTGCCGATGGAACATTTTTTACGAGACGCCGACAAGGTCATAACTGCTTTGGATGCATTTATGATCAAGCAATCCTTTGATGCGGGAAATCTCAAGACATATATCCTAAGCATCCATTCTATGAAAAACCTCTTGGTGAGCATTGGTGAAGAAAACCTTGCGAGCGTTGCGAACATCCTAGAAAAAGCGGGAAGGAACAGCGAGGAAGCAATCATCATAGCAGAAACGCCTGCGCTGCTGCAATGCTTTAAAGGGGTTGTTGCCGCCCTCAAAGAAAGTGCCGAGAAAAGCGGCAAGAATCAGGACGATGAGGGTGTCGAGGATTTGGACTTTTTGAAAACGCAACTAGCAGCGATCCAAGCTGCCTGTGAAGGTTATGACAAAAGATCTGCGGAAGATGCCATGGGAGCTTTGGAAGAAAAAACCTGCTCAAGGCAGACAAAACGTTTTCTCAGCGACCTCTCACTTTTTCTGTTGCGGGGCGACTACGAAGAGGGGGCCGAGCTGGCAAAGCAAACTGGATTGCTTCTGTAATTTCTCTAAGGGCAGGGCGCTTTTAGCCGCTCATGCTATAGTTTCTGCGACAAGCCGCAGCGGGTTCACGGTCGCTTTTATTGCCTGATTTTCGTGTTTTGGTAAAAAGTCGGCAAAATTGGTGTAAAATAGGTGTTTTGATATTTAATTTATCTACTCTGTTGCAACCACATCAATGTTCTGATAAAATATTGCACGAAAAGTATCGCATCCTTTCTTGGGCACTCATTGGGCGTCCTGAATTAGTGAGTGCTTGGGCTAAGTTCGGCGTAGGCCTTTGCTTTGAGATGGTCTTTGTTTTAACATGACTGATGTAAAAATAATGGGAGAGTTTTATAATGCGAAAGCTGATAACCAACACGCTAGAAAATTGCGTTGGGTGCAACCGTTGTGTGAGAGTTTGCCCAATTGCTGAGGCAAATATCTCAACTGTAGATGCCGAGGGGTCTATCAAAGTTGAGGCTGACAATGACCAGTGCGTCGTTTGCGGCGCCTGCCTATTGGTCTGCCACCATGGTTCTAGGAAATACGAGGACGATACAGAGAAGTTCTTTGAGGACTTGAGCAATGGTGTCCCGATTAGCCTGTTTGCAGCACCGGCGATACAAACAAACTTCAGCGACTGGCCAAGGATGCTTTCATGGCTGCGCTCGCTGGGCGCCCAAAAAATCTATGATGTTTCGCTGGGTGCCGACATATGCACTTGGGCGCATATCCGACATATAGAAAAGGGCGGCGTTGGCCCAATTATTTCCCAGCCATGCCCTTCGATAGTCAATTACATACTGATGCACAAGAATGAGCTCGTGAAATATTTGTCGCCGGTACAATCGCCTATGCTGTGCACAGCAATCTATATGAAGAAATATAGCAATGTGAACACAAAGATTGCGGCACTCAGCCCCTGCATAGCAAAAGCTCACGAGT
Organism: Oscillospiraceae bacterium; assembly: GCA_009787995.1. Taxonomy (GTDB): domain Bacteria; phylum Bacillota; class Clostridia; order Oscillospirales; family Oscillospiraceae; genus WRMH01. The sequence continues at coordinate 15,471 of WQSH01000019.1, read as the reverse complement.
TTGATGATACAGGGCTTGTGGACTACAACATAACCTTCAAGCATTTGCAGGAGTACATCCAAGACAGGGGCATTACGTTTCCTCCGCAGGCAAGTGGGTTTGATAACTTTCAAGCGGGGCTCGGTGTGCTATACCCTGTTCCCGGCGGCTTGAGGGAAAACGTTGAGCACTACTTCGGGAAAGGGCTCAGGATAGACAAGTCTGAAGGGGCGCAGATGGTGTATGTGGCTCTGGATGAATATGCCCAGGCATCTCCGCAAAAATTGCCGGCGCTTTTTGACGTGCTTAACTGCATGGAAGGGTGCAATGTTGGTACGGGCTGCGTCCATCACGGAGAGGTTGGCGCAGTGAACATGTTCGACATAGGCAGTGTTATGCACAAGGCTCGCCAAACGGCGCTGGAGCATGATCAAGGGCAGTATCTAAATGAGATTTTTGCAGAATTTGACAGGAACCTTCAGCTTAACGATTTTTACAGAAAATATNCCCCCCAGCCGGTTCGCTCCGCTCCGTTTACCCAAGCCGCTCTTGATGCCGCATACACTGCGCTCGGCAAGTATGACGAGGAAGGAAAGCGTTTCGACTGTGGCGCATGTGGGTGCAATACCTGTTATGAAATGGCGCAGAGGCTGGCGAAAGGCATTGACGTCCCCCAGAACTGCCTGAAAAAAGCGCATGATGACGCAAAGAGGGATCATTCCGCAGCCGTGGACAACATGGCGCGCTTCGACTCCGTGCTAAACGACACTACAGATATAAAGAACGTCACTGAGACAATAGTTTCCGACGTGCAAGCGATAAATAGCGTTATAGCGTCTTACAACAGGATGATTTCAGATATCGAAAAAATTGCGATGAACATCAACATAATCTCCCTTAATGCATCGGTTGAGGCGGCGCGCGCCGGGCAGCACGGCAAAGCGTTCGGGGTGGTTGCGGAAGAAATAAGAAAACTTTCAAAAAGCTCTGACGAGTCAGCGAAGCGGACGAAAGACGCATCCACAAAAGCGGACGTTGCGATAAAGCATATAAACGAATCCGTGGACAAAATCAGCAAGAGCGTTAATGCGTCGTATGAGAACGTGCTCGCTATTTCAGGCAATGCGAGGCGCCTGATTGACTAAATCAAAAAGGCCATAGGCAATTTTCTCGGCAAAGAAGCAAAATTGCCGTATGCGGTTGTGATTTCAATCGCTACGGCAATTTTTTTGCGCTATGTTTTATCGGCTTACAACTTCATCGGGTCCTCAGAAAACAGCCTTGCGTCCATAAGCCTTAAATCCGGGCTGACAAGCGGCTCGAATTCCATCTTGCCGAGAATGTCCTTTTGCAAATCGACCCCGGGAGCAATCTCCGCGAGCATCAGCCCATCCGGAGTCAATTTAAACACAGCGCGCTCGGATATGTACGTAACCTCCTGCCCACTCTTCACGGCATATTCTCCGGAGAACGTAACCTGCTGAACCTTTTTGACATACTTCATCTCGCTGCCGTCATTCACTATTTTCAGGCCATCATCGGTAATCTCTATTTCCGGCTTGGGCTTTCCAGCTGTGAAGTTGCCCATGAAATAGACTCTTTTCGTATTTTGCGAAATGTCGATAAACCCGCCCGCACCGATGCAGCGGCCCGCAAATTTTGAAACATTGACATTGCCCTTCTCGTCTATCTCGGCAGCGCCAAGAAAAGCGATGTCGAGCAAGCCGCCGTCGTACATGTCGAGAGTGTCCGTCTGTGTAAAGATAGCGTCGGCATTGGCGACACCTGGGAATGCCATGCCTTCTTGGACCTGCCCGCCCATAGGGCCGGATTCAACAGATGCGGTCATCCCCTGCCCAATCCCTTCTTCCGCTACAACGCTCCCTATGCCGGACGGCATGCCGCTTCCGAAGTTAATAATCAGGTCTGGCTTGAGCTCCATGGCAGCGCGGCGCGCAACGACCTTGCGCAGGCTGAGCGGAAGCCGCTTCACCCCGCCGCCGGCCAGCTTGACCGCACCGGTAAGCTCCGGGCGCAACTTGGGCGTGACATAGCACTGGCGGTGATTGTCAGGGTTTTCCGCCTTGACGATGTAATCGACAAATTTCTCGTGAAGCCTGATTTCCCTAGTTGGGATAGATCCGCACTTTACTATGTCCTGCACTTGAACGATGACAATGCCGCCGCTATTGCGGGTCGCTATGGCTATCTCAAGCTCTGTGCCGTGCAAGCCTTCATGCACCATGGAGATATTGCCATCTTCATCGGCGTAGGTGCCCCTGAGGAAGCAGACGTCCGGCTTAAAGGCGCTGTAGAATAGATACTCTTCGCCATCGATGTCCATAAGCTTTACGATGGGACCTTGCTTGCGCGCACTATCGTTGACGGCGCATCCCTCGTTGCGGGGGTCGCAGAATGTGCCAAGCCCAACCTTGGTGATGAGGCCTGGCCGCCCGCCCGCAATCGCCCTAAACAAGTTGACCATAACGCCCATTGGTGGAAGGTATCCTGCGATTTCGTTGTCGCCGACGGCATATGCAATCGCGCGTGCGTCGGTGAGGTTGCCGCAGCGTACGGTCGAGATGAGTCCCTTGGCCCTCAACCTGTTAAGGCCAAGATTGTACCCCCTGCCCGGCTCGTCTTGAATCTCAAGCTTGTCGCCCGGGGTTATGCCGCAGACTGCGGTTATGTTTTTTGGGGAGCGGTCATTCTCGTACCTTGCGGCAAGCCCTTCCAACAGCTCCTCCGGACTACCATAAGAGCCGAACCCGCCGACCACAAGCAACGCATCGTCCTTCACGTGGCGGACAGCCTCTTCAAGTGATACAATTTTTGCCATATAGCCTCCTTCAAAGACCAGCGAAGACAGGGGACGCCGCCCCCCGCTTCTTATGCCTTCTACTTATAGACGTCCTTTGCCTCTGCATATTCGGCATTCATTACAACAGAGAAGTGGAAAACCGGGCGCTCTACCGAAAGAATCCTTACAGGGCCATGTGGCACGTCAGTTGGGACAAAGAGCATTGTCGAGCGGGTGAGCCTATGCATTTCGCCATTTACGGCAAACTCGATGACAGCGCCTAAATCGTTAGGATCGTCAGGGTTCGAGCCGAAAAAGCCGACGATTTCGGCGTAGGGGTGCTCATGCTCCGGAAAAATTGGGTCTCGCTCAGGCACAGATTTGTACCAGGCCGTATTCATCTGGAATGCGCCGGGGCAGACATTATTGTCCATCCACAAAATGCGGGTGGCGAAGCTATTGTAGAGCTTCTCGAAATCGGGGGCAAGCATGCCCGGCGGAGTCTGGAGCTCCTGGACAAAATTCTTTGCATACTCCCCGCTCTTATTATTGTCGTGCACCATAAAAATGCCTCCTATTCCCTAGGGAGGTCCCAATTGACGAACCTCCAGTATGGAGCGTTTACCCGCTCCTGATATGCCTTCATGTCTACGCCATTCCAGTCGTAAAAGCCCTTCTTGCTCTCAGAGCGCGGCCCGGTTTCCCCGCTGGCGATGCGATCGGTGACCGTTGGAGGGGCACTGTCGATGTTGCTCAGAGAGGGGAAAATGCCGTTGCAGCCTGCGCGGTTTAATTCAAGGCCGCCATTGTCAAAATGCTCATAAATGCCAATCGAGGTGTAGCGAGGGCAGAAGCTGTAATTTAGGCAAGTATCAACGTCGCGCGGGTCGCATATGCCCTCTTCAACGAGGTTCAGCGCCTCGCGCCACAGCGCAAACTGCAGCCTATTGCCTATGAACCCGGGGGCGGGCTTTTTCAGGGCGACAGGCTTGCGCCCCATTGCCTCCAGCAGACCCATGGCAAACTCAAGCACTCCGGGGGCCGTTTCTGCGCCGCCGCAGCACTCAAAGAACGGCACCATGTGCGCAGGGTTAAAAGGGTGCGTAACTACGAGGCGATCCTTGTATTTCGTCATTTTCTGCCCCATGGCATCCGGCACGATTGTCGAGCTAACCGAACAAATAGCCCTTACATTATGGCAGTTTTCTTCGATTTTTGCCAAAATGTCAAACTTGAGTTCAAGATTCTCGTTTACGCACTCAAAAATAACTTCGCAATCAGCAATCGCGCCATAATCCGTGGTGTAACTGAGGTACTTCTCGCAAATCGAAAGCTGCTTCTCGGGCATAAGCCCCTGATCGATCATTTGCCGAAAATAGTTGTCATATGTCTTTTTGTACTCAGGAATCATCTCAGGGCGGCGGCAGACGCAAGTCGTCTTATACCCATGCCCGGTCGTGAGGACAGCCAAACTGTCCCCAATCATCCCAAGGCCGATGATGCCAATGTGCTTAACGCCATCAAGCTTCATAAATAAGTCACCCCTCTCGCAGGCTACGACAGAGGCCTGAGCCCAATCATTGCCCTGGCTTCGTCAGGAGTCGCAACCTCCATCTCCAGCTCCTCAATAATTCGGACCATACGCTCGACCAATTGCGCATTTGATTTGGCAAGCTCGCCATATCGGTAATAAATATTATCCTCCATGCCCGTCCTGACATGGCAACCCTTGAGGAGGCCATAAGTGACGCCATGCAGCTGATGCACGGCAATAGCCATAGTGGACATGTTGACCTTGGCATGGCCTTTGTTCTGGTTGACCAAATCGATTATGTAGTCATGGTTTTTTTGCGTATAGCTGATAGCGCCCTGGCTGACCTTGTTCATGCCCATTACAAATGTCAGGTTGATAGGCTCGTTGGGGTCGTCGGTGAGCCTGCAAACGCCTGCCGGAACAAGGTGCTGGAAGACATCTTCGATGGACTCCATGTTAAAAGCTTCAATTTCAGGCTTGATGCCAAGCTCCTTCATGCGCAGGCCATGCTTAATCAGCCAATCGCGCTCCCAGCGGTAAATAAAGGAAAGGTCTTCCCAAACCGTCGTGATGAGCGAAGTGTCAAGTGAACACATCTCAGGCAAAGCGCCCTTGATGCTGTCGTCATACAGTAGTGCAACGCCATCATCCGCCTCGGCGCCCGGGCGCGTCCCGGGGGCGGTGGAGTTTTGAGTGATAATGTTGCACTTAGCGCGGATGCCGCTGTTGATTTCGGCAAAAATTTTGGGATCGTTGCAGGACTTGCCCTCTTTGTTTCTAGCGTGGATATGGACGATCGACGCCCCGGCATTGTAGCACTCGTATGCTGACTGGATAACTTCGCCCGGCTGCTCAGGCAAGCCGGGGTTCTGGGCTTTTCCTTGGAAATTGCCCGTCTGAGCGACTGTGATTATTACTTTTCTTTTTTTAGACATATCAAAAATTCCTTTCAATCTTTTTAAAAATAATTTTCTGAAAATACAACATGCTCTATGCACCATGGGTTTTAATTATACATTACCGACAAAGAGATATCAACAAAGTTTAGAACGCAGGCTCTTATATCAGCACCCTACATGTAACAATTCAGTGCCAGCCAAGAAAACCTAGTATTAGGCATTGAGAAGCCTGTGCGCTCATCGTAGAAAGGGAATTCCGGCTACTGCTACGGAACTGACCGAGCGTAGAGGAGTGTGCAGGCTTCTCAATGCCGGACTGATAGCAGGCACTGAATAGCAACCCCTACATTACTAGCCCACACTCCTGCAAACCATCCGCTGCTACCGGTCAATTTACTGCGTTTTTTCGCTAGTACGGGTCTTGTCGCCCTACTTACGCAAAAAAAACACAGCAAACCGCCCGGCAGCAGCTATCTAAGTGAAGTGCAAGCACCTACCCCCTTATGCCCCAGTCCATAGTCGGCCTTTCCGGTGCTTCCTTTGCCCCAAAGCGGCGGAAATCAGCCAAAAACTCATCCACCATGCGCTCCGGAGTGGCCCAAGACGTCACCAAGCGGATAGCCACTTGGTCGCCCAGAGCCTCCCAGTCTTGGAAACCATATTTTTCGCGCAATTGGTCAGCAAGCCCGGTCGGCAGCACCGGAATGACCAGATTAGTGTCCGCCTGATGCAACAGCCTATAGCCCTCTACCCTAATTCCGGCAGCAAGCTTTCTCCCCATGCTGACAGCATGTTCGGCCAGCCTGTCATACAGGCCATCCTTAAAAAGCGCCTCAAATTGAACGCCGATTGCAGCGCCCTTAGCCAGCATTGCTCCGCGCTGCTTGATTAGAAAGCGGAAGTCATCTTTAAGAGCGTCATTGCAGATGACGATGGCCTCGCCAAACAGTGCGCCATTTTTAGTGCCGCCGATATAAAAAGCATCGACAAGACCGGCAATGTCGCTATAGGTCAAATCGCACACATGGCTGCAGAGGGCCATGCCAAGCCTAGCTCCATCCATATACAGGTAGAGCCCATTTCTTTTGCAGCAATCAGACAATTCAGTTAGCTCCGCCTTATTATAAACAGTGCCGCACTCAGTCGATTGCGAAATATAAACGAGCTTGGGCTTTACCATATGCTCGTCGCAGTGCGCTTTCACAACCGCCTCGACCTCTGCGGCGTTGAGCTTGCCATTTTTGCCGCTCATTGTGCAAACCTTGTGGCCCGTCGCCTCGATAGCCCCGGCTTCGTGCACAAAAATATGTCCGGTAACAGGCGCAATGACCGCCTCGTGGGGACGTAGCATAGAAGAAATCATAACCAAGTTAGCATGAGTGCCCCCCGAAATGAAATGAACATCGGCCGAAGGCGCCTTGGTCAATTCCCGCACAAGTTCTGCTGCCCTCATAGAGAACTCATCCAGGCCATAACCCTCGAATTGGGTGTTCCCGACAGCGGAAAACGCCTCCAAAACCGAGGGGTGCGCCAGCTCGCAATAATCGCTGGTAAAGAGATACTTCAAACAAACAACCTACTTTCCATATAAATATTTTGAAATTTATCGTAAAATCTGATACTCTAGGGGGTAGTGAATAACAAGTAACTGTTCAGGGGGCAATATGAAACACATCAGGATTAAGGCAATTGCCGTCATACTATTAACTTTAACACTGGCAAGTCTGCTGTTTGCCTGCCAGGGCCAAACTCCGCAACCGCCCCCCCCGGATTCTGGAGCTGCAGGGTCTGCAACATCGCCTGGGGCAACAGACCCGACAGATCGGCCGTACAGGCGGGCAACTCCGCAAGTGCCTGAAATGCCTGAACTCATTGAAGTCGAAAGCATCATAATCCTTCTGGACGCCGAAACATTCGCCAGGGGGACAAATGTCACACCAGAAGTTATTATACTGCCTGAGGACGCAGCAGACAAGAGATTTGAGCTAACTTCCAGCGACAATAGAGTCCTGAGGCGGCGCAGCGGGCGATGGGCAGCTGTGGGCGAAGGGACTGCAGAGCTGGTCGCAACGGCGCCGAACGGCGTGACAGGCACGGCAACAGTAGTAGTTTATGTGGCTGTAGACTCCATATCGATTGATGTGGATGAAATAACAATACATAGGGGAGAAAGCGCAACAATTCTTCCGGAAATCCTGCCTGAAGACGCAACAGATAGGGAAATAATATTCACTTCCGAGAATGAAGGGGTCGCAGGGGTCTCGGAGGATGGCACTATTATTGCGCACAACCAAGGCACAACCACAATCAACGTATCTGTAGGGGGGATAGAGGAAACCGTCACAGTAATCGTGATTGAGCCAGTGTCGTCAATAACCATAAGCACCGACCGGCGCTCTTACCAAGTTGGCGACCAGGGCAGGTTTTTCATAAGGATCACACCGGATGGCGCATCTGACGCGGCTTTGACGGTAGGCGTGAGCGGCGACGAAATTTCGCTCACCGGGGAGAACACATTCTTGGCAGTTGCGCCCGGCGAGGCGACTATAACTGTTACTGCGGCAAATGGAGTGGCAGGGACACTGACCATTACTGTGGTCAATTTAGAGTCCTTTAGCGAAGATGTGTTTAGGCTTACAAATCTGGAAAGGGAAAGGGCAAACATCTCCCCCTTCTACAGAACCCAAGCACTGGAAGATACTGCGATGGTGCGAGCCAATGAGATAATCGAGTATTTTTCCCACACCAGGCCTGATGGAAGGGACGCTTTTACGGCATTTGCCGAAAACAATGTCGATTATCTGACAGCAGGCGAAAACTTGGCTGCGGGGCACAGGACTCCCGAGGACGTAGTGCGCGGCTGGATGGCGTCGCCGGGGCACAGGGCGAATATATTAAACGGCGCCTTTGGGCGCATGGGTGTGGGAGTGGTGATGGATGAAAACGGCAGGCTGTATTGGACTCAAACCTTCACGGATTAGAGCCTGCCTCACTGTCCGGAAACGCAGTCTGAAAGGCCGAATAGCTGCTCAAGCTTTTCTAGGGCATCATGTGGGAGCTTAGTTGATGCAATAGAGTCGATATTGGCCGCCAAATGCTTTTCGCTGGAGGTTCCGGTTAGGGTGACGTGAACGCCCTGCGTGTGCGCACAGAACCGGTATGCCGCATCCATTATGCTTTTGGCAACTTGCAAACCATCCGCATCCGGTTTTGTCAGAAAATCAAGGGCGCTTTCCGCAGCTTCGAGTCCCGGGCCGCCCTGGTTATTGTCCAGGATTTTCTGTATGTCCGCTTTCATCTGCGGCGGGTTTGCCAGTGCGTGGCGGACAGCGAACATGCACAGCACGCCTACATTATTTTTAATCGCCCGCGGGAGCACCTTTTTGGCAGCTGATGGGTTCATGATGTTGTAGCCCGTCATAATCACATCAAAGACGTCGTCGTCTAAGGCTATATCAAACATTTCATGGGCAGTGTCAGATACAAACCCCTCCGTTACGCCAAGAAAACGAATTTTCCCGCGCTCTTGGGCCTTTTTCATTTCCGGAACAAGCATGTCCCTGACATCGTTGTAGTCAGCTTTTGAGACGGCGTGGATGTTGTAGACGTCGATATAATCCGTTTTTAAAAGCCTCAGGCTTTCGTCAAGGGTTTCGTTAAACCGCTTTGCATAATTTTCCCGCCATTCGTTCCATATGGGGTATTTCGTTGAAATATGGTAGCTGTCTCGAGGCAGGCCTGCCAAACCTTCCCCCACTGCCGCTTCGGTGCCATATGCCGTCGCTGTGTCAAAAAAGCGTATGCCCAAATCATAAGCCCTTCTGGCTATCCTGGCGGCGTGCGCTTGCCCATACTTTTCAAGCCCTATTCTCGAAAATCCCCCGCATCCAAGCCCGGCAATTGTCGTTTTTATGCCTGTCCTGCCCAATGTGATTGTTTTCATTAGTAAGCCCCTTTCTTTTAGTTCCCCTAGTGTATCACACCTGGGCAGCAGAACGCAAAAAATACAACACAACCTTTGGCGTTTGCTTGACTTAGAGAATTCATAGAGGTACAATTGAGCGCAAGAAGGCGTCGCTAAGAAGCCTCACAAAAGGATGTAAGAGCATGAAATTTGACTTTGACAAAATCGTAGACAGAAAAGATACCTACAGCATAAAATATGACCATGCAGCAAGAGGTATGCCCGATGATACATTGCCCATGTGGGTCGCCGACATGGACATTCAGGCGCCGCCTTGCGTGACCGAGGCTCTCCAGCGGCATGTTGAGCATGGCATATTCGGGTACTCAGAGCCGGATAAAAATTATTTCGATGCGGTTCACAGCTGGTACATGCGCCGCTTTGGCTGGAATGTTGAGAGAAGCTGGCTAGCAATGACGCCCGGTGTTGTCACGGCGGTTCATATAGCCATCCTTGCGCTGACTAGCCCGGGTGATGGTATCGTCATACAGGAGCCCGTGTATCATCCCTTTGCGATGGCGATAGACCGCACCAGGCGCAAGCTTTTGGTCAACGAGCTGGTGTACGGCGATGGGAAATATTCCATAGATTTTGACGATTTTGAGGCAAAGATAAAACAGTCAAAGCTGTTTGTTCTATGCAGTCCCCACAATCCCGGCGGGCGGGTCTGGGAGCTTGACGAGCTTACAAAAATGGGAGAGATTTGTTTGCGAAATGGCGTGCTTGTCATTTCTGACGAAATACACCAGGACTTCGTATTTCCGGGGCGCAGACACACCGTTTTTGCCGATATTGCCCCAGAGTTTGCAGATATCGCAGTAACGTGTACATCGCCATCAAAGACATTCAACCTAGCCGGGTTGCCGCTGTCTAATATTTTCATATCAAACAAGAAGCTGTTGGAAAAGTTTGCGCATGAATGCGCTGTCTGCGGATTGGGGCATCCCGGCGTTATGAGTTTAGTTGCGTGCAAAGCCGCTTACGAGAGTGGCGAGGAGTGGCTGGAGGAGCTGCTTGTCTATCTCAAGGGGAATATGGCAAGAATCGACGAGTTCCTCAGGGGGTGCCTTCCAAAAGTAAAGCTGGTCCAGCCCGAGGGGACATACTTGGCCTGGCTCGACTGCAAGGAGTTGGGGCTTGGTGCGCACGAGCTAGATGAGATGGTCGTACATGAGGCAAAGCTGTGGTTGGATAAGGGCACAAAGTTTGGTGCGAGCGGGGCAGGGTTTCAGCGTATGAATGCCGCATGCCCCCGCTCAACTGTAAGCGATGCGTTATCAAGGCTAGAGTCTGTGTTTCGGAAAATTTAAATTATGCATTATGCAAAAAGGAGAGCAGCCATGAAATTCACACTGGCACACACGAATCTCAATGTCCTAGATTTAGGGAAGTCCCTGGAGTTTTACAAAGAAGCATTAGGCTTGGAGCTGGTAAACAGCATGAAGGCGGGAGACGGGAGTTTTGAGTTGGCTTTTATCTCAGACGGTACGTCCTCAAGCCAAATTGAACTTACGTGGCTGCGCGACCGCAAGGAGCCATACGAGCTGGGTGACAACGAGACGCATGTCGCATTCATAGTGGACGATTATGATGCGGCCTATGCCAAACACAAGGATATGGGGTGCATATGTTACGAAAACACGGCCATGGGTCTGTACTTCATAGAGGATCCGGATGGCTACTGGCTGGAAATCATTCCAAAGAGATAACGCCAGGCGCAACGCTACCTTGGACTCAAAATGCCCGGCGGAAACGCACAGGCTAATCATGCATTCGCAATTCTACACCAACACCCAAGAAGGAAACCAGCGCAAAAATCTTTCCACAAACAGTAGCGACACCTCTGCGCCTGTTAGTAGTGGATAAAATAATACGAACAATCCTAATACCGCAGCACTGTAGGCTAGTATTAGCTTTCTTTCCTTTACAAATTCTTTAAAGAAGAATGCGATTAACATTACAACAAAGGCTACGCTTGGTAGGTAATGATAGATAAAAGTTACTCGGGATACAAATATCCAGGGTAGAAATTGCGCCGCGTAGGCTATCAGTAGAAAACTGATTGCTTGGCGGTTTTCTTTCCTCCTGATTAGGTATTGTATGGCGTAAACTAGCGCTATAATGCCCATCCACCAGACGGCTGGGTTGCCTAGGGAGTTTATACTGCTTACGGTATTGTAAGCGACTGGGATTGTGTGTAGTAATAGGGGGCGTCTTATTATTGGCCATTCCCACCAGTTGGAGCCGAATTCGTGGCCTTCCTCTAGGTGGACATGGTATGTTAGCATTAATTCTTGCCTGGCTATTACTGTGGCAAAAAAGCTTTGGTCTGTGTCAATGGCTTGCACGTAGGGGATGTATGCAAGTAGATAGATTATCAGGGGGATTGCTATAAAAAAGACAAAACATGCGCCGAAGATGATGGTTGCTTCCTGGCGCTTTTCTTTGTATTGCTTAAGCCAGCTGGGGAAAAACATGAAGGGTAAGGCCGCTAAGGCGTATAAACCTTGCCACTTGGTCGCTATGGCTAGGCCGATAAAAAGGCCTGAGCCTGCTAGGTATAGCAGTGAATGTTTCAAGTTGTTGCTGTTTTTATAGGCGTACATGCATAGGTAGGATGCTACTACAAACAGTGTCAGAAAAATGCATAGCGTGGCGATACGCGCTTGTACGAATGGCATGAAATCGAAGGCGAAAATAAAGGCGGTAAAGCTGGCCCAGATATGAGAACGGAAAATCATCCAGCCGAATAAATACATAAGCGGTATCAGGGTTAGGCCAGCTAGTGCGCCTGCTAGACGCCAGGCGAAGGGTGTCATGCCGAAGTTGCGTATGCTTAGCGAGATAAGGAACTTGCCCAGTGGCGGATGTACGTCTACGTATGTTATGCCGTATATAAATTCGTAGGCTACGCGGGCGTGGAAAGTTTCGTCAAAGTAGGTGCTGTTCATATGGCTTATGTATTTTGGGACTAGATGCTGTTCGTCGAACAGGTGGCCTGTTCCGTGGATGAGTAGGCGGTAGGGCGTGATTATATTATCGTTAGTATCACGGAAGGCCGCCTCCATTAACTGTAAGTGTTCGGTGGCTGGTATTATTTGTACGTATTTTGCTTGGGTGTTCATGTGAAGCTCGCACCAGGAGAAGGGGAATAGTTGCTCTATTATTGCGGCAAAATGCCAGTTTTCTCCGTCTAGTGAGGCTATTACTTTGAAGGGGACTTCTCTGACATGGCCTGTCATAAACTGAAAGCGCGATATGTATACTGGCTCTCCGAAATCTATGATGGCGGGATTTTGACCGTACCATGCCAGTTGTGGGCTTTCTGAGTTTCCTAGATTATGGAAGATCAAAACAAAATAAACTGTTACTAGTAATAGCAACAGTGTTATTTTGTTGATGGCATTTATGGCAATATCCAATGTTCTACATCATCCCGGCGTATAAAATGATGGCTTATGGAGGCCTCCATAATTTCGTAGAAAGCCCAGTGCGAGCGGTCTACATCTGTAAAACGTTGAGTGGTGCCTAAATACAAGGCGATATCATTTCTATTAGGTATGCGGCCCGTGTAGTGGTTTAGTAGGGTAACGGCCTGCGCCCTTGTGATAGGGGCATCTGGGTCAAAGATATAATCTTCGCCGAAGTAGGCAAACCAGCCTGCATCGAAGCCGATACGGATAGCGGTCTCTGCCCAGTGGCCTTCTATATCCTCTACATTGTACATTATGCCAAAACGCCCAAGGTTAAAGAAGTTTACGGCAAAGGAAGCGAACTCTGCATTGGTAATATGGATATTAGGGCGGAAGCTACCGTCCGGGAATCCGCTTAGTGCGCCTATATTTACGAAGTAAGCGATAGCAGGATAAAACCAATCGGTCTGGCTTACATCAGGAAATCTGTTGTATATGCGGGTATATCTACTGGCGGAATCCAGCAGGTTAAAGAAAACCTGCACCATTTCTGCACGAGTCATGGGGTTATCTGCTTGGAAAGTACCGTCCGGGTATCCGATAACGTAAGCCCAGTGCCATTGTACTAGCTCTTGGCCTGGCGCGGCGGTATCTGCCTCTGCTAGAGGAAGAGGATCTGGCCGTGGCGGCACTTCGTTAGCAGGAGCATATGCGTCATCTCCGTCATCTATATCTTGGCCGGGGATCTGCATAAGAAGCGGAGTTACAGTAGTTGGGCCGCTAATCGTAAGAGTCTGGCTTTGATTACCATTGTTCCAGTTAGGATGCACCTGCCTGCCAGCATCTGGAGTAACAATGACAGTAATTTCCGCGCCATCCGGCACATAAATCACATAATTATTATCTGGCAGCTGACTACGTCTGAAAGGACCAGAAGTGCCACCTGGGTGAATTATCGTAATCTCACCATAAGGAGGAATATCGATCACTACGCGGTGGCCTGGATTATTTTCTACGGGAGCTATGGTTCTGTCGTCATCATCAACAGTAAATACATAACGCCAGTTATTGCTGTTGGGCGGATTCTCCTGCCAATCTCCTACGCTATATTCTTCACATAGCGTGTTACTTGGGCTTGGGGTAAATTCAGCAACTACATCACTGCCATCCGGCACACTTATTGTTCCGGGTAGACCGGGGGCTGGCATATTAGCAGGGGGAATAACTGTAGGAGTACCACTAGGCGGGGTGTAGGTTATGACAAGCGTACCGCCGCCAGGTGGTGGGGTGGTGACGTTTATTGTACGAAATTGACTTACTATGAAGGTTATGATTCGTTCTACTGCGCCCGCATATGTAGATGATGGAGGTCGGGCCTGTTCACAACTAAAATCACAATGACAAGGATCAGGATACATACCCACACAGTAGTCGGAACAGATAACATCACGGCAATGACATCCTGCGATAGTAGAGCATTGTGATACTGGTTGAGGTGTTATAGTCGAAGAACCAGGCGCCAAATCTGCAGAGGCACTTAATCGAAGTTGATATATTCCTATATCTGTAGGGGTAAAACTGAGTAATAAGGCTGTTTGATAGATATCATAGTGTGCAGTGTGGTGTTTATCAAAACAATTACAAAGGTTTGAAGGGGTTATAGGACAAAGAAAGTGGCGAGTAAATACTAAATTTTCCTCAAATGTGTTCAGCGGTGAACTAATATAAATGCCACTAGTAATAAGACATTCATAGCCAGGTGGTAAATTGATTACAGGGTGAATAATATCCCATGTTATTACCTCATATCCTCCAAAAAGTGCTAGTCCAAAACACGACCTATTTGCAGGTGTGTCAATTATTATACGGTAAGGGTTATGTATATTAGTCAAACGAAATGTTCTTTTAAACTCTTCACCTACAGGTATCCTAAACTCTGTAGGGGCATAAACACTATCCTCTACTACGTAAATACTGGGCTCGGAAGGAGACACAGATAAAGCTACAGGAAATACAGTAGGCTCTATATCAAACGCAACAGGCAAAATACAACACAACTGTAAATCATAATAATCATAGCTACAATATGTAAGGGGATAAAGAGCAGAAGGGGTAGTCGTTTTAATATGTATATCATTGTCAATATGGTAATTATTGCCAACGGGGAGGAGGGGGGCAGCATAAACCGCGGTAATTCCACTATATCCCGCAAAACTGCCCAAACATAACATAATTACCATTACAATTGCCCATATTTTTCGAGAATATCTTGTTGCTTTTTCCATTAAATTAATTGCCTCTCTTATATAACGATTTTTTGCGACATTCATTTTACTGGTTTTTTATGCGGGAGTCAAGGGTTTTAATAAAATAGGTTATAAATGCTAAATATCGTAAAAAAAACAAAAAATTTGAGGTTTCCCATATACTTGTAAATTCTTCAAGTAAAGGAACAACCTACGCACAGCTAGTCGCCCGTATGCCAATCGGTCATACGTTTTAACACAAAGCTCAATCATCAGACCTTTCCTTAATAATATAAATCGGCCGCCCTTTCCCTTCAGTATAGAGCTTAGCCAAATACTGCCCCAATATCCCAGTACAAAACAACTGCACACCACCAACAAACAATACAATAGTAACCGTAGATGCCCAACCAGCCACCGGGTCACCAAATAACATCCGACGCACCACTAAAAACAATATCCCCAAAAAGGCAAAAATACAAAACAATATACCCAAAAATGAAGATACAGCAAGCGGCTTTACCGAAAAAGCCAGAATCCCATCAAATGAATACCAAAGTAACTTGGCAAAACTCCACTTGCTTTCCCCAGCCGCACGCGGTACATACTCAAAATCTATCCACTTGGTAGAAAATC
>WQSH01000018.1 GCA_009787995.1 Oscillospiraceae bacterium | reverse complement strand
GGGGGGGGGGTGTGGTATTTGTCGATAGAAAGTGGAATGAAATGGCACCTTTTTGCGATGTCCCGGTGATGTCGCCCGACACTCTGAAAACAACAGAATTCGATTTCCTTGTCGTAGCCGCCCAAGAGCGTTTCCACAAAGGTATCGCAAATGATTTGGCTCTATTAGGGGTGCCGGAGGAGAAAATTCTATACCCATGTAACGACCTGCCGCTTATTGCTTTGACAGAGCCTACACCAGCATCGCCTTGGGGGCGGCTTAGCTGTTCCTACCACGCAGAGGATTTTGTAGCTTTGTACACATTTAAAGCCTTAAGCATTGACAAGCCAAGCTACATAGACGTAGGCGCAAACGACCCTTACGCAGGAAGCAACACAGCGCTTATGTGCAAGCATGGATGCAAAGGGATAAATGTGGAGGCAGACCCAAACCTTATAAGCAAATTTTATAAGGAGCGCCCAAACGATATAAATCTCAACGTGGGCGTAGGGGCAAAGCATGGTACGATGCCATTTTATTTCATCGGCGAGGGTGGCGGAAGTTCCACTTTTTCGATAAAACAAGCCAAGCTTCTTGAGCAGTCAGGCCGCAAAGTCGATAAGGTTGTGGATATCGAGGTGAGGACGCTTGATTCGATTATTGACGAGTATGCAAATGGCGTTTACCCGGACTACTTGGACATTGATGTTGAAGGCTTGGACTATGAGGTCCTTAAGAGCTGCAACTTCAGCGAGAGCACGCCTATGATAATCTGCTGTGAAGTAAAAGACAGCCACCACACCCTTCCCGAAATGACGGCTATGCTTGAAGAAAAGGGATATGAGCTGTATGTCGTACTTTCAGACGATGCAATTTATCTAAAAAAAGGGCTGAAAGAAAAGCTGAAAATTACCACTTAGGAGTTTACGATGGACATAACAAATTTAAATGAATTACCTATGCAGCCGGAGAAATTTAGCACTACTTGGCTTGAATCAGTTGACTGGTCAAAACTTCCCGAATCAGCATCTATGACAATGGAAGAGCGGGCGTTTGTCAACGGACTGATTCGTTACTATAACCCCACTGAAGTGTTAGAATTAGGTGTTAACCGAGGCGTGGGCACAATTAATATACTGAATTCGATCATCGACAAACCGGAAAGCACGCTAGTGTCAATCGACATAGCGGAGCACGTCACAAAAGGTGTCCCCGTCGGCGAAGAAGTTTTGCGCGCTTTTCCCGGGCTTCCTGCAAATAAATGGAAGCTCATTGCTGGAAAAGATGCGTCCGAAGTGATGGAATCGCTCGGAAAGACTTTTGATTTTGCGGTTATCGACACTGCACATTACCATCCAATAGAGAGCCTTAATTTTCTAAGCATTCTGCCCTTTATGAAGGACGGCTCGATTGTCGTCGTCCATGATACCAATCTTCAAATTCTCGGCGATAACGGAACAGCGTTTGCGGCACGACTGCTTTTTAGTGTCGTTGCCGCCAATAAACTCGAGCCCGACCTTCCCGGGCGGGATCTCACCGATATTGCCGCTATTCAAATAACTCCCGACACAAGAAAATATATCGGCAATGTTATTGACGCATTGTTCCACCCTTGGGAGATATACCCCTCCTCCATTATATCTTCTGTGCGCGAATTGTTACAAAAAAACTATCCGCAATCCTTTCTCGAGAAATTTGACACAGCCGCCAGCAAAAACAGAGTGTTTGTCGCTTCCGGACAAAGAACATACAACGAATCGGTTATGATATCAGAATATAATGCAATACCAAGTAATACGATTTTTTATGGGGCGGGGGCAGCCATGCGTAACATACTTGACCGTTTTGATACCGCAGGCGTTCCTTTTCGCCATACAATATGGGATCAAAGTAGTTCCATAAATGAAATTGCTGGATTCCACGTGGCAATACCAGATTTTGAAACTCAGACAAATGAAGAGATTCCGGTTGTGATCACAATAAAAAACAAGGACATTGCGGCAGAAGTCCGCGCTAAGTTGGAGTCTTTAGGATATGCAGTATTTCATGAGTTTGGCAGCTTTCTGGATTCATTATGAGATTCATTGTTCAGCAAAGTTCTACACTTCATACCATCACTTAGGAGTTTGATGATGTCTATACTAATAACCGGCGGCGCCGGATTTATTGGAAGTTGCTTGTTGCGCACACTAAACGACATTGGGGAGCGCGATGTCATAGTTGTCGACAATATATCCGAGAGCGAAAAATGGAAAAATCTTATGGGTAAGGGCTATTTGGAGTATATCCACAAAAGCCTCTTATCCGAGCGGCTTCCCTCTCTGGCCGATGTCTCGCTTGTTCTTCACATGGGGGCGTGCTCTGCAACCACAGAGACGGACTTTGACTATCTGTATGCCAACAATTTTGAGTACAGCAAAATGCTCTGGTGGTATTGCGCCGAGCAAGATATCCCCTTCATTTACGCAAGTTCCGCCGCAACATATGGCGTTGCTTCCAATTGTGACGACAATGCCGATATTGAAGCGCTGTGCCCGCTGAATCGTTACGGCTATTCCAAGCAATTGTTCGACATCTGGGCTGCACGGCAGACAGTGCGCCCTAAGCAATGCGTCGGATTGAAGTTCTTTAATGTATTCGGCCCGAATGAGTATCACAAAGGCTCAATGGCAAGCGTCGCTTATCATGGGTTTAAACAAATACAGGAAAGCGGCAAGTTGAGGCTGTTCAAATCATGCCATCCGGACTTTGCCGATGGTGCGCAGCGGCGTGATTTCGTATATGTCAAGGATGTCTGCAAGGTCGTAATGCACTTCATAGGCAACAGCGAGATAAGCGGGCTGTTTAACGTCGGAACCGGAATGGCTGAAACATTCGGTTCGCTGGGAAAAGCGTTGTTTGTAGCTCTCGGCAAGCCGGAGCAAATAGAATACATAGACATGCCGGGGCATCTGGTCGGCAGCTACCAATACAAAACCGAAGCAAGCCTGTCAAAGCTCCGCTCGGTTGGGTATTCAGATAATTTCTGTACTTTGGAAGATGCGGTCTGCGATTATGTGACTGCCCACATGCTCAATGATTACGAGATATATTAAGGAACTTGCCATGCTGACAGAACACACGCGCCAAGGAATAAAACAACTGAATATTTTGGTTATCGGAGACGTCATGCTTGATGAGTACATCTACGGAAACGTGAGTCGTATTTCTCAGGAAGCCCCCGTCCCTATCATTTCCGCTACTGGGCGGAAAATGGTTCTCGGAGGTGCGGGAAATGTCGCATCCGGGATCGCGGCTCTCGGGGCATCAGTTACGCTATTAGGCGCAGTCGGCGAGGATGCCGGGGCGGACGAACTCAGGGGCATGGCGAAGCAGCAAGGAATCAATTTTGTCGGCATATCTGTCAAGAATCGAAAGACGGCAAAAAAGACGAGAATAATTGGGAACGGACGCCAGATTGCCCGCTACGACAGCGAATCCACCGAATACCTCCATGAAGACGAGGAAACCAAGCTTATAGACGAGCTCAGCATGGCTATCGCAAATTCCGATATAGTAGTGATTTCTGATTATGCCAAAGGCGTCTGCTCCGGCAGACTCTGCCGGTCAGTCATCAAAACGTCAAAGCAATCCGGCAAGCCTGTGGTTGCGGACACAAAAAGAGCGGACTGGAGCAGGTTTGGCGGAGCTGATGTAATAGCGCCGAATTTTGAAGAATTCAAAGCCGCACTAAAAAATCAGAACATCAAAAACACAGAGGCGGACATAGTCGGCGAAGGCGAAGGTTTTGCGAAAACTCTTGATATTGGTGGCATTTTAGTTACGCGCTCACAGCACGGGATGACATATGTTTCTCGCAGCGGCATGCATTTTACCGTTGACGCAGCTGTCAGGGAGGTGTACGATGTATCCGGCGCCGGCGACACGGTGGTAGCTTTCCTTGCCGTTTTTTTTGCGCTGGGCGAAAGCATAGAAAACGCTATTTCAATAGCAAATACCGGAGCTGGAATTGCCGTCAGCAAACCCGGAACATATGCCGTGAGTTATGACGATATTGCAGCCTCCTATGCGCAATCGCAAAAATCCAAGCTATACACATCGTCGGAGCTGGAATCTGCCCTGCATACATGGCGCAATGATGGGCGAAAAATTGTTTTCACAAATGGTTGCTTCGATGTTTTGCACAGCGGCCACATCTCGCTGCTGACGAAGGCCAAAAACGAAGGCGATTTGCTGGTCGTGGGGCTCAACTCCGATTTGTCCGTGCGCAGGCTAAAAGGCCCGGAGCGTCCGGCATGCCCAGAGCTTGAAAGGGCTACAGTGCTTGCAGCCCTCGAGGCCGTAGATGCTGTCGTAATCTTTGAAGAGGACACTCCCCTCTCGCTGATTCAAATGACAAGGCCCAATGTGCTTGTCAAAGGCGGCGACTACACCGAGGGCACCGTAGTAGGCGCAGACTTCGTAAAGTCAAACGGCGGCAGGATAGTATTAGTGCCGCTAGTTCCGGGCAAATCATCAACTTCAATTTTCGAGAAAATCCAGAACGGATAGTGCAAAATTATAGCGAATATGGTACAATCGTATGAGGCATCCGATGAAATGAGGAACTTATAAAGTGGAATTGCATACAACTATATCCAACACAATCAGCGAAAGCATTGCGGTAAAAAGATTGCTTTTGGAGCATACTGATACAATCTCCGCCATCGGAAGGACTCTGTGCGAATGCTTTGCGCAGGGGCGCAAGGTTTTATTATGCGGAAATGGCGGCAGCGCCGCTGATGCTATGCATCTTGAAGGAGAGTTCGTTTGTCGATTTAAGAAAAACCGAAAGGCTCTGCCGGCGGTAGCACTGGGCTCTGGGTTGCCCACGGCATCCGCAATCGGCAACGACTTCGGATTTGACGAGATATTCTCGCGGCAGGTTGAGGCTTTTGGGCTTCCGGGAGACGCATTAATTGCGATTAGCACCTCGGGCAATTCATCCAATGTAATCCAAGCCGTACAGATGGCAAAATCGTTGGGGATTCACACGATTGGAATGCTCGGCGGAAACGGCGGAAAGCTGGCGGCAATGGTAGATGATTCGCTGATAATCCCGAGCGACGTCACTGCGCGGATTCAAGAGTGCCATATCCTTGTCGGTCATATACTATGCGACATTGTAGAAACGGAGCTATTTGGCAATGAAGGCAGTGTTCCTTGACCGTGACGGCACAATCAACGTGGATACAGGCTACGTTTACAAACCGGAAGACTTCCGGTTCGCCGAATGCGCCCCCGAGGCGATAAAGATGCTCAACGACGCAGGATACATGGTCATCGTCATCTCGAATCAGTCAGGCATTGGGCGCGGTATGTTCACTGAGCAAGATGTTATTAGTTTGCATAAGCATATTGACAAAGAACTGGCAAAGCATGGCGCAAGGATAGACGCTTATTATTTCTGCCCGCACAAGCCGGAGGATGGCTGCGCTTGCCGCAAGCCTAAGCCCGCAATGATATTGGAAGCCGCCGGTAAGTACGGTATTTCGCTGCCCGATTCGTGGATGGTCGGCGACAAGCCTTCTGATGTGGAATGTGCGAAGAATGCGGGTGTGTTTCCACTGCAAATCAAGTTAGGTTATGGTGCAATGGATAGCAAAATATTTGGAAATTTACATAAATGTGTTACACTAATTCTTCAGGAGGAGAATGTTTGATGCCTCAGTATGCGTTCCCATATGAAAAAGTAGAAAAAGATTGCAAGCTTGTAATATATGGTGCCGGTCAGGTTGGCATTGAATTTCTTGAGACAATAAATAAGACGGGCTATTGTGAGATAGTGTGCATCT
The DNA here is from genome assembly GCA_009787995.1 of Oscillospiraceae bacterium. Classification (GTDB taxonomy): domain Bacteria; phylum Bacillota; class Clostridia; order Oscillospirales; family Oscillospiraceae; genus WRMH01. The sequence continues at coordinate 27,467 of WQSH01000018.1, read as the reverse complement.
TGGATAAAACTTTTGAAGATAATCCGGATTTTGATAGAAAATTCTTTCCTCCAAAGCATATTATGAGCTTAAATCACAATGAATATGATACAATCTTGGTTACCATATCGGACAAGCATGCTGCGGAGATTATGAAAGCTAACTTACTGTCTTATGGGGTGCCTGAAGAAAAAATTCTTATATACTCGACGGCCTATGTCATAAATATGGAAACCGATAAAAGCAATTTGGCTTGCTTTGATAACGGAGGGGATGTTGTTAAGGTTGCACTTAAAGCTCCATCTTCGTTTGGTGCCGTTATTTTGTTTTCGTTTACTGCAGTCGAATTTAGGAAACTTGCCCAAAACAATCTTGTTTTAGACGTGTTTTCATCTTTTCCGTTAATTACTAAGCATTTTTCTTTTTTCGACAATTGCTTCCCTTTGCGCTCACTTTGCGATGACAATGACTACGATGCTGTGATTCTTTTGAACTCTTTCACGATCCTGGAAAAGCTTCGCCCGGGTAAAGTCAAGAGGATAGCGCCAAGATTGGCCGATTATTTCGATTCTGTTGTTTCGTTTATGGATAGATACTTTCCTTATAAACATGCGTCAATGTGTTATCACCTGAACCACTACTTATACCTCTCCGGAACCCATAAAATAGAACAGCACGATGTCGGAAAAACGTTCTCGTTTAATCGGTTCACAGTGCCTTTTTTTGCTTTTGACGAAGTAGGGTACCGCATACTGGCAAAATATGAATTTGTGCACAAAAAGTATCTGACGCTGTGTACCGATTGTAATATAATTGCCCACTACTTTCCGAAATTATGGCCACCAGAGTATTTCAACCACTTAATATCCAATATTCACAGGCGTTACCCTGACTTGTATATTGTTCTGGTAGGGTCGATGATATTTGAAGAGGATATATCGCCTATGAAGGGCGTGGTAGACCTGCGTGGCAAAACAAACCTGTCCGAAATCAGTGTTTTGTTAAAGCACAGTCTGCTCCACATTGGTACAGAAGGAGGATTAGTGCACTTAAACCATAGTTTGTCAGGCAATTCATGTTGCCTATTCGGGCCAACGCTGCCCGAACTGTATGCGTACGATGAAAACATAAATCTCAGGAGCGAGGCTGCTTGCGCAAATGGCTGTGAGCATGCTTTTTCGAACAGCTTTGGTTGGAGATGCATGTATGATGACGAATATTCTCCTTGCATGACTTCATTAACTCCAGAAGTCGTGTTCGATAAAGTTTCTGGATTTATTGACAGTTATAGAAGTTTTGAGTACAATAAGGAACACGATATTGACCTATGCAATCTACACACAATATTTTCATCAGGGTATCGTTGCGCCTTGGTAGGTCGTGATGGTGCAGATGAGGTGCTACAGCTTGTGGACTTGATTGAATCTCTCACCGTTTTTGATCCTGATTTATCCGATGAGCCCATAAACGCCAATGCGCCAATAAACCGCAATTACGACAAAAAACTTAAAGAACTGGGTGCAACAGTAGAATATGGAACGCTCCATAACGTTCCATCTGTTTCTGATGCCTTCGATGTTGTGATTAGCTTTATCCAAAGTGGAACTGCCTATCCCGAATATGCGCTTTTGGAACTATTGCGCATAACAAAACCCGGTGGTATTGTGGCTGCGAGCATATCAAGTAAGGCTTTAACTTTGTATCGCAAATTGTAGCTTTTCATTTTGCGCAGCCGGAGAGGTGTACGGTGATGAAAGAGGAAGAAATCAGAAAAAGGGATGTCTTGGATAAGTATTTGAGCATGGTTCATGAAGATTCTCATAGAATATTCAAAACTGAGATGTTCGAAACAACTACATGCCCCGCATGCTTTAGTTCGGCAACTCATTTTGAGTTTGAAAAGTTGGGGTTTAGTTACTGCTCATGCGACAAATGTCAAACGCTCTTTGTAAATCCGCGGCCAACACTAGATTCTCTCGAAGAGTTCTATTCGAATTCTCCATCAACAAATTTTTGGGTTGAAGAGTTCTTTCTTCCAGTTGCAGAGGTAAGAAGGGAAAAAATTTTTAAACCAAGGGCGCAATTTGTTTCTAAGCAATTCCCGACTATGGATAAAGCAAAAATTGGCGATATAGGTGCAGGATTTGGTTTATTCCTTGAAGAGCTTAGAAAGATATGGCCGGAATCAGAAATTATAGCCGTAGAACCCTCCGACAAAATGGCAAACATGTGTGTGGGCAAAGGCATTAAAGTCTTTCCAAAGATGTTGGAAAATCTTGATCCTGTGACAGAAGGGGATTTTGAATTACTTGTTGCGTATGAACTTTTTGAGCATTTGCTTAATCCGGCATCTTTTTTGCAGAACGTATATGATTTGCTTAAACCAAATGGATACTTCGTATTGACAACCTTAAATGGTATGGGGTTTGATATTCAACTTCTATGGGAAAAATCGAAGAGTGTCTCCCCCCCTCATCACCTTAATTTTTTTAATCCAAAATCAATAAGCTTATTGCTGCAATCTAAAGGGTTTGAAGCAGTAAATGTAGAGACGCCGGGAACACTTGATTGGGATATTGTGGAAGGGATGTACTTGAATGAAGGTGTTCACCTAGGGCGATTTTGGGAAGGGTTGGTTGGCGCTGAGGACAAAACTAAAAACGAACTGCAGCAATGGTTGTCAAACAATAAGTTGTCTTCACATATGCGTGTGATAGCAAAGAGGAAATAAGAGTGGAAAACATAAAAACTAAATTGTATAACAACGTTGTAACTATTGGTACATGGCTTACAATAGGCGACTGTGCCGTTGCCGAGATTCTATGCCAATCGGGATTCGAATGGATTACGATTGACATGGAGCATTCGGCGATTACTATATCACAAGCGCAGGAGCTCATCAGAACAATTGATTTGCTAGGAAAAGTTCCAGCTGTCCGTGTTGGCGAAAACAATCCAAATCTGATTAAGCGCGCACTTGATGCCGGGGCACAGGTTATTATTGTGCCGATGGTGAATAGCGCAGAGCAAGCGACTGCCGCAATTAATGCGGTCAAATACCCACCTCGCGGAACACGCGGTGTAGGTTTGGCGCGCGCCCAGAAGTATGGCTTCGGATTTGAAGAATACAAAGAGTGGAATGATAAACACAGTGTGCTTGTTGTTCAGATTGAGCATATAGATGCGATAAATAACTTGGAGGACATATTGAAGGTAGATGGCATAGACGCAACATTTATCGGGCCATATGACCTCTCCGGTTCGCTTGGGCACCCCGGCAATTTCAGTATGCCTGAGTTTAAGCAAGCATTGGAAAGATACGAATCACTCAGCAAGCACTATGGTGTGCCCATGGGGTATCACGTTGTAGAGCCGGATCCAAAGTTGGCTGAAAGCAAGATAGCGGCAGGGTATAAGTTTCTGGCCGTTGGAGTGGATGCGATATATCTAGGGCGAAAATGCAGAGAAACTTTGGAGAAAATTTTGTGAAGAAAGGGTAAAACAAATTATGCACATTGTAGGGATTATACCGGCCAGGATGGAGGCAACGAGGTTTCCCAATAAACCGATGGCAAAGATAAACGGCATTCCGATGATAGGACATGTCTATCTGCGAAGCAAAATGTGCAGCACCATTGATGAGGTGTATGTTGCGACATGCAATGAGGAAATAATAGACTATATTGAGTCTATAGGTGGAAAAGCCTTGATGACTTCAGATAAGCACGAGCGCGCCAGTGACAGAACTGCTGAAGCCATGCTTATCATTGAAGAGGAAACAGGGGAAAAGATTGATATTATTGCAATGATTCAAGGCGATGAGCCTATGCTTTTGCCGAAAATGTTGGAAGAGGCGATTGACGCATTAATTTGCGACGAAGATTTAATGATTACGAATTTGATGGCTAGTATTAAAGACAGAGCCGAGCACAGCGACCCCAACGATGTCAAAGTCGTTGTTGATAAGGATAATTATGCAATGTACTTTTCACGCGAACCAATTCCGTCATGGAAAAAAGGCAATGCAAATAATCACATGCTAAAGCAGCTTGGGATAATTTTTTTCAGAAGGAATGCCTTGGTAACTTTTAATGGCACGGAACAAACACCGCTGGAGATTATAGAATCCGTTGACATGCTCAGAATGTTAGAAAATGGAATCAGTGTGAAGATGATTCACTCTGACGAAAATATCTATAGTGTGGATACGGAAGACGACTTGAAAAAAGTGGAAGTAGCGATGCAAGGTGACACACTCTTAGCGAACTATAAATAGTTTGTGCAAAGATGAGGTTAGAAAAGGCTTATAAACTTCGGCAGAGTTCATGTTTTACGTAAATTTTCTCAATGGAGGACTGGAAGATGGCAAATGTGCTTTTTATCTCACTAAACTTTAGCGAGGGGTATCTTTTGCCTACTGCGCCCGGTTTATTTACCTCTATCCTAAAGCAGCAAGGTCATGAAATTCAGTTGTTTGACACAACGCACTATGATGAGTTGAGTGGAAACCGCTTTCATATCGAGCGCGAGAGAAAATCTGCGTATCGTGCTTTTGAAGGTGTTTTACCAATAAAGAAGGAGCGAAAACCTGCAAAAGAAGAATTGAATCATATTATCAACGGATTTGCACCGGACGTAATCATGATTTCTCTAACGGAATCATTGTATGATCAGCTAACGAGTATATTAGATTACATACGATGCTATAAAATATTTACTGTAGTGGGAGGCATATTTCCAACCTTCGCCCCGGAACATGTGTTGAATATTGATGGGGTAGATGCTGTCTGTATGGGTGAAGGAGAAAAAGCTGTTGTTGATATTTGCGATGCCCTTGACAAAGGGCATGGGTACAAGAGCATAAACAATATATGCTATATGGAAGATGGCAAAATCATTAGAAATCAGCTTAATGAGCTGGTTGATATCAACCAAATTCCACCTCCTGATTTCTCGCTTTTTGAGGAATCAAGGTTTTATAGACCCATGGCTGGACGACTATACAAAATGCTTCCAATAGAAACAAGCAGGGGATGTCCATACAACTGCACGTTTTGCAACTCACCAAGTAACAGCAACCTGTATGAAGTAAGTTTAGGCCAAAGGTTTTTTCGAAAAAAATCGATAGCCAAAATCAAAAAAGAGCTGGAATTTTCGATAAAAAATTACAGTCCGGAATATATATTTTTCTTTTCAGATACTTTTTTGACTTTTTCCGAAAGAGAATTTTCCGAATTCATTGAATTCTACAGTGACATTAAACTCCCCTTCTGGATGGCGACTAGAGCCGAAACTGTGACAGAAGATAAAATAAAGCGACTGCGGGATGTTGGGTTGCACAGAATGTCAATGGGAATTGAGCATGGAAATGAATCGTTCAGGAAGGATGTTCTCAAGAAAGATATCTCTAACGTCACAATAAAAAAAGCGGTGCAAACAATTCACAGCTTTGACATGCCTGCAGGAATGTCAGTATATAATATGGTTGGTTTTCCAAAAGAAACTCCTGAGCTTGCAATGGATACTGTAGAATTAAACCATGAAATCGCAAAGTATATTGATGGTATGAGCAGCACCGTTTTTATACCCTTTCACGGCACCGAACTCAGACGTTTATCGGTGCAATTGGGATATCTTGATGATTCAGTTATTGCAAAGGAGTCTCTAGAAGGAGATTCCTTGTTAAACATGCCGCACTTTCCAAAATTGCGAATAAAAGGAATTGCAAAGTGCTTTTCACTGTATTCGCGTTTTGATAAAGCCAGATGGCCCGAAGTATTGCTTGCAGAAAATGATACTGATGAGGGAAATAAAATGTTCGAAAAATTAATGTGCGAATTCAAATCGATGTACTACTAATATATGGAATGAGGTATCGTCATGGATGATTATTTAAGCAATTATGTTACTTCTATCTCCGATGCATTGCGTTGCATATCCATTACAAACAACATGGGTGATTCGTTAAAGTCGGGGCCAGCACTTGAAATGTGGGTAAACACAACCAAAAGCATTCGTGACAGCTGTGGAACGTTCTTTTTCATAGGTAATGGTGCTAGTGCATCAATGGCTGAACATATGTCGCACGACTGCTTTCAAAATGCGGATATGCTAACGCAGACATGCTCTGAGACATCGCATATAACTGCCATAGCAAATGATTTATCTTACGAAGACGTATTCAGTTACCGCATAAGCAAAACCTTGTCGGAAAAGGACATGCTCATTGCGATATCTTCGTCCGGAAACTCGCCCAATGTAGTCAAAGCAATCAAGACGGCTAAGGAACTTGGGGTTTTTGTTGTCACTGTTACCGGGAAATCAGCGGATAACACCGCTCGAACCTTGGGGGATTTAAATTTCCATGTGCCGCTGGACACATATGGTCTTGTGGAGTCGGCTCACGCTATATTGTTGCATTGCTGGCTGGATTTGTTCCTTGACAAATATATGGGGGGGCGGCATTGATGAAAATTTCTGTGGGAGCCTCCTCTTTTGGCCAGCTGGAAGCGCTCAAGCTGCTCGAAGGTTATGAAGTTGCGTTAAACCCATATGGGCGTAAATTGACAGAGTCGGAAACTATAGAGCATTTGCAGGGATCTGTCGGACTGCTGGCAGGGCTTGAGCCACTGAGTGAAACGGTGTTTTCCGCTTGCCCGGAGCTCAAAGCCATAGCAAGAATAGGGATAGGCATGGACAATGTCGATATTGAAGCTGCCAAACGAATTGGCATCAAAGTTAGCAACACGCCAGATGCACCTACATACGCCGTCGCTGAAATGACGCTTGCTGCGCTCCTGTCCATAGTTCGCCAAGTTGTGCCGGCAAATTCTGACATACACGGCGGAATTTGGAAAAAAAGGATGGGGTTTTCGCTCAATGGAGTCACAATTTTGCTTGTTGGTTATGGGCGAATTGCCCGGGAATTTGAACGGCTCCTTGAGCCTTTTGGCACAGTAAATCTAAAGTTTGACCCTCTGCTCACGGATGCCACTCCCCTTCTGGAGCTTTTGCCACATGCAGATGTTGTTTCACTTCACGCATCCGGAGCAAATCAAATCATCGGTAAAAATGAACTAGAAATAATGAGAAACGAAGCCGTCCTGCTCAACAGCGCAAGAGGCAGCCTTGTAGACGAAGACGCAGCGTTTAATGCGCTTAAAAGTGGAAAGCTAGCATGGTATTGGGCGGATACTTTTTCTGAGGAACCATATTCTGGCAAATTAACGGAACTTGACAATGCACTTCTCACTCCACATATTTCGACATATACTCAGCTTTGTCGCAAGAGTATGGAAGTTCAAGCTGTCAAAAACCTTTTGGAGGATTTGGGTGTATACTGAATATCTTAATTTGGCAATTGAAACTGCAAAAAAAGCTGGAGATTACTTGCTAGGAAGAAAAGACATATCTATAGATTCCAGCAACGGAAAGGATATTAAACTTTCATCGGATAGAGGTAGCGAATCCATAATAATTGAGGAGCTTTCTTCTTCCGAGATACCTATACTTTCTGAGGAAAGTGGTCTCATCGGCTTTCCTTCCAACAGTTTTTGGATAATTGACCCATTAGATGGTTCTATGAACTATTATAAAGGCATTGATGGTTTTTCTTGTGTCTCTATTGCACTTTGGGATAGTGGAGAGCCAGTTGTAGGCGTTATAAATCGCTTCGAACGAGCAGAGATATTTACTGGTGTGGTAACCGGAAATGCGATGCTTAACGATGAGATTATAAAGCCGTCTAGTGTCAAATTTGTTAGCCAAGCGGTTATGGCTACTGGCTTTCCTGTAAAGCGCAACTATACGGAGGACAGCCTTTCGCATTTTGTTAAGCAGGTCAGGCTCTTCAAAAAAGTCAGGATGCTTGGCTCGGCTGCGATTATGTCAGCTTTTGTTGCCTGCGGGCGCTTGGATGCCTACTTCGAGGAAGATATCATGCTTTGGGATATAGCTGCTGCAATGGCTATAGTCAAGTCTGCCGGTGGGGCGGTCGATTACCAAGCCAAGGAAGATTATAAATGCGTTTTTCGTTGTTTTGCGACGCATGGGTTAATGGAGGATTATAGTGCTGAAGGCTTATAGCTACATAGAAAATGAGCAATTGGACTCAGGAATCGTCGACAGGCAAATTTTTGATAAGGAGAGGCAAATTATTTTGGAGTTTGCGTTAAACAATCCAACTCCAAAGATGGAAAAAAATTGTGTTTTTTGCAATGGGGCTACGAAAGACTTTGCCACGATTGACAATGTCTTTTACCAGCGTTGTAAAGCTTGCTTTAGCATCTTCGCAAATGTAGATGCTGAACTTTTGAAACGCTATAAGGCATATGAGCCATTAGTGGATTTTCGCAGCTCCTCTGAATATCAAAATTCGGCGGCGGAGAGGCGCAAGGAAATATGGAATGATTTCTTGTTTTGGCTCGAATACCGTGTAGCTAGGCATTTGCGGAAAACTTCAGCTCTTGACGTGATTGATGTGGGCAATTTCTATAACGCTTTTTCTGAAAAAGTAAAGAAAGCTACGTTCTGCGGCAGTTACAATACCGCCAAAGCTGCGGATATTGTTTTATTTTTAGATCACTTTAGGTGTTTGGCCGACCCTATGGATACGCTCGTTGATTTCTGGCATAAGCTGAAGGATGACGGCATTCTGGTTATGGGCGTTAGGGTCGGCAGCGGATTTGACATAATCACTCTAAAAGACCGATTGTACAGCATTTATCCCTATGAGACGCTTCTTCTCCCTTCAACGGAGGGACTGAGCATCATGCTTAATAGCTCAGGCTTTGATGTCTTGGAAATATCTACGCCCGGCACTCTTGATGTTGAGTTTGTGCTGCAGAACAAAGAGTTTTTGGACGAAAGCGATTTATTCGTCCATTATCTCCTAAATAAAACAGATCAGTCCATTCTTGCAGAGTTTCAGCGTTTTTTACAAAAAAGCGGCATGAGCTCACATGCACGCATAATAGCAAGAAAGAGAGCGCTGTAGTATGAAGCGAATAAAAACGGTGATTGTCGGAATGGGCAAGATGGGCAGGATTCGATATGATGCTATGAAACGCCACGGTGGTTATGACATTGTTTCGGTGTGCGATATTGACCGGAACTCGTTGAATGGACACAGTGAGCCAACACATACTGATTGGCGCAAGTGTCTGGCGCTATCTGATGCCGAAACCGTGGTTGTCTGCACATATAACGGAGATGTAACTGAAATTGTCTGCCATGCGCTCAACGAAGGGATGCATGTTTTTGCAGAAAAACCCCCGGGTCGTAACTTGGGCGAGACTAAAATTATGAAAGATGCCCACAGTGGTAGTGGTCTTGTGTTGAAATTCGGGTTTAATCACCGCTACCATAACTCAATAATCGAAGCAAAAACACTGATAGAGCATAAGCTGCTTGGGGATTTGGTTTGCGCTCGTGGCGTTTATGGCAAAGCCGGTACTCCTGAGTTTGATAAAGAGTGGAGAAATGATCCCCAAATTTCCGGTGGCGGGATTTTGCTTGATCAAGGCATCCATATGATTGACCTTCTATGCTACTTCTGTGGCAGCTTTTCTCAGGTACACGGCTCTGTCGACCAGCTTGTGTGGCAGGGCATGAAAACTGAAGATTCAGTGTTTGCTATTTTGAAAACCGATGATGGAAAGATTGCCTCTCTTCATTCATCAGCTATACAATGGAAGCATAAATTCGATTTGGATTTAATCTGCACCAATGGTGGCATATCGCTAAATGGCTTGCTAACTGCCTCAAGAAGCTATGGAGAGGAACGCATAACTTACTATCGGAAGGATTTGAAGCAGAGCACCGGTAAGCTAGGCAATCCCATAGAGCACACTTTATGCTTCGACGAGGATAACTCATGGGACTATGAAATGTCTGAGTTCTTTGAGGCTGTGGCAAACGGCGCACCTATAGAAAACGGAACCATTGACGATGCTTTGGGGGTCATGGGGCTTATTGAGAAGGTTTATTCTGCATAAAACTAGGCCATTTTGGATGCAACGAGAGGTAATTACATGCTATTAAACAAAAAAATTATCTTATTTGGAGCAGCCCACATCGGGAGGCTGGCTTTGCACTTTTATGGTGCGGAGCGTGTACATTGCTTTGCTGACAACAATAACCACGGTCAGCTATTAAATGGGAAATGCATAGTATCCTTCGAGGATTTGTTAAAAATCCATAAGGAGTTTGCGGTTGTAATTACGGCTAGTTCGGCAATTTCAGATATCATAAAAAAGCAATGCCAAGAACATGGCATCCCTTGCGTTTTATGGGGAGATATAGTAACGTGGAGAGATTACGAAAGCAATCCAGAAATTTATAAATTTCGCAACTGCCATTTTGGCGAAAGATGTTTCTTAATAGGAAATGGCCCGAGCTTACGTTTTGCAGACTTGGATAAGCTTGCCGAGAACAAGATTGTATCATTTGGCTGTAACATGATATACAAGATATTCGACAAGACGCACTGGAGGCCTGATTATTTTTTCGCAGCTGACCAGATATTTATTAGGTTTAGTTGCGAAGAAGTTGCGAAACTCGATATAAAAGTCAAATTTATAAACAATCCAGAACAGTTTTTGTCTATAGCAGATAGCAGCGCTGTTTCAGCGTCTCTCAATCGTGGCAATGGATGTACATACTTTTTTAACAGAGCGAGCAGTTTTTCAACAAATGCTTTTTCGTTCTCTGAAGATGCCTCGAAGGCGTTAGTTTGGGAAGGCACCGTTATGTCCCCAATGCTGCAGATGGCAGTATATATGGGATTTAAGGAGATATTTCTGCTAGGCGTTGACTGGTCAAACGTGCTTAAGAGTGGAACCATTACAGATACTACGACTCATTTTTATGAAGAAGATCAGCAGTTTAACGAGCAATACGACGCACTGCGCAAGGGGGCTGTTCTACAGAACATGCACGAGTTTGCATACAACGATTACCTCAATGCCAATGAGTACTGCAGCCTACACGGAATCAAAGTGCTAAACGCTACGCGTGGCGGGAAGTTGGATGTTTTTGAGCGAGTGGACTTTGATTCATTGTAACAGATACCATAGTTGGCGGGCTTTTTCTAGTACTTCCTGTACAGCAACGGCTTGCTTGCCTGTATGGCTGGTGGAATGCGTTCTGTGTTTGTTCTTGATTTTCCACTGCATACAAAACATGCTCCCATCGCTTTTTCGGAGTTCAAGTGTTTAATAACAGACTGTTTGCATGTATCATTGGATAAATTGATTACACTTTCATATTCGCTATATTCTGGTGGTATGGCTCTAAGTCTCTCCAGCGACAACGCACTTTGGCATTTGGAAAACATCAATCCGTAAAGTGCGGCGCAATTCATATTGCAAGTGCGAAAGGTTTCTTGGACTTCATCATCATTCCGAGAATGTGCATCTATTAATTTTGCCTGTCCATACCATACCATGTCCCTTAGCAATTCGTATGGTATCCCATAGAACTTAAGTAGTTTAATTATTTCATTTTTATGTTTTGACAGTTTTCCATAATCTGATATAACTACCATCAAGTTTTTATATGTCGACAGCCTCAAGCAAAGAGGTTTATCAGGTAGGATGGTTGCATTTGTATTTATTGTAACTGTCCCTACCCTGTCGCTTTGGCATACGAAATCAGCTATATCTGCCAATCTGCTGTGAAGGAACGGCTCACCTCCCAATATACTTATATTTCGCACATAGTCGATACTATTCAGGAGCAACTGCATCCCCCTTTTTGCGTCCTCAAAGGAAACTTCCTCAGGCTTATCAAAATACTGAATCAAGGTCGAACAGCTTTCGCAACGCAAACTGCATCGTTCAGTTATTACTAAATTCAAATGGGAAAGGATTTGCGCATCCTCTTTCATATCTTTAACATATTGAGGAAGCAAGGCTTGCTTGATTCGCAGTTCAGCCGTAATATTTAAGTCTGACAATACAGGGGCTATGTCGTATAGCTCTTTGCTTTTCACCGTTTTAAATACTTGTAAAAATAATTCAAAATCAGATAAAGACAAAATATCATCGTATGGCAGAATGTTAGTTATTCCCAGTTCTTGCAATTGTGTGCTAATGGCCCTGCCAGACTTATATCCGCTCACAATTACTACCCCTCCCTCGCTGCGGATTGTTTTGGATTTTTCTGCTGCGGTGGGCGAGGAAATATTAACACCCCTAAACGATTTTCCATGAGTTGCGCTGTTATTGTCAAAAAAAGCCCTGACATCGCAGCCTTCAGACTGAAGTATAACGCATAACGAAAGACTAATAACATCAATCGGCATAAGGTATATCGGCCTTGATTTAAGCTTTGTAATATCCATATAACCATTCCTTCCTGAGATAGGCACAAAAGGCGATAAATCTAAGCCTTCGCTTTTAGATTTTGCAAAAATGATATATAGTATAGCTCTGTGAAACAGGTACACTACAGAGCACACAGAGGTTAAGTGGAGGATGCGAAGTTGCAATCTCGTATTCATGTTGACGAGGCTGTATTTTTTCTCCAAGGCTACTTGGTTACTGCGCCGCTCGGCGGCGGCGCCTCAGCCACCATCAAAATCCTCGCAGGACACGACCGTGGACGTGAATTTCAGCTCTCCGGCAACTTAAACCTAGACACCGGGTGCCAGTGCCGCTTGTCAGGCGGCGGGGGCGTCATGTAGTCGCCGTATAGGTGGGTCAGATACCCATGATAGTCCTTTGCGCATGGGAATGTGATCCCTTCAAACGCAATCTCCGCTGTCTGCTCAAACCACTCACGATTGTAGCCGTACTGCCCTTTTAAGAGCATCGGGAATGTGAGGCAGCGCATCCTTTTCGTTTTTTTACTATTATACCTTGCCGCTATTTTGTCCAGCCGCCTAAAGGTAAAGGATGCCGGAATCAAGTTAAGCAGCCTGTACCATGTGCGGATTAACGCATTCTTGCCCGTGACTACCCCTGCTTCCGCATAGAGCGTCTTGCGCAGCGTATAGCAATAGAATTTATGAAGCAGGTAGCCTAACTTTGAATCCGGAACGTTGTCACGCACGAAAATGTCAAGAAAAATCCCGGTCTTCATTTTCATATGCTCCTGTCCGACACGCACGAACTCAGAATTTTTCCGCCGTATGCGTCCATAGCCCCAGCGATAGTAGGGGTCGGTGGTGTAATCTTGGAAAAAGAACTTGCTCTCATCGAGGTCTGCTATGCACGCCTCGCGGAGCTTCTCATATTCATCGCGAGTGATAACTACATCGAGATCGTCATCCCAAGGGATAAACCCGCCATGGCGTACGGCTCCAAGAAGCGTACCGCCGTCTATGCAGTATCTTATGGAATGCTTTTTGCATATCCTATCAAGCTCTATAAGCATGTCAAGCAGTACAAGCTGCAAGCTTCTAAGCTCGTCAGATGACAAAACATAAGTTTCATGGAGCTGCCTCATCAGCTACCCGCCCCCTTTTCTGCGAATAATTATGTTCTGGCCGTCCAAGCAGTTCTCGTCGGCAGCCACCAAATTGCATATTATCTTGCTCACTTCATCTGGCTGCATGATAGTGCTGGGATCTTCTGTCGGTGCGAGCTTGCGCCTCAATTCCGTGGCGCATCTGCCCGGTGAAACGCAGTAAACCTTAATTCCATATTCCGCCAACTCCTCAGCCAGCGTGTTTGACATAGACACAAGCGCCGCCTTAGACGAAGCATAGCTCAGCCAGCCGGGACGGTCGGATATCCCCGCTGTAGATGCGACATTCAGAATTTTCGATGTGCCGGTATTGCTTCTCATGTATTTCACGCATTCACGCATCATCATAAATGGCGCAAACACGTTCACTGTGTAAGTTTCTGTCATGCTTTCGATTGACGTCGTAATAAGCGCCTGCGGGTCTGTATAGCCCGCTATGTTCAGCAAACATTGGATGCTTCCGCATTTTTTGTATATATTTCCTACAAGCGAAGGGATTTTGTCCGCATTCGACAAATCGAAACCGAAAAGAAAAACCCGCTTGCCCTTCATGAGGCGTTGAGTCTCTTCAAGCATATGAACCCTGCGCCCTACAAGGGCTATAGTATCATAATCGTTTCTCAAGCTGAGTTCTACCGCCACTGCTCTTCCAATCCCGCTCCCTGCACCGGTTACAACACATACTGCCATTTTTAATCTCTCCCCGATATATATTCTTTGTAAATCAGTTCCGCAGTCACAATATCCACGGGAGAGGTGATTTTCACGTTCTGCTGCATTCCTTGCAGGACTTTAATTTGGCTTTTTTCATAATGGTACAGGATGCTTGCGTCTTCGGTGAATAGCAGCTTGTCCGAAATTGCCTTCTCGTGTGCCTCGAGAAGTTTTTTTCTTGAAAATTTCTGAGGCAGCTGAACGTTTACGAGCGCATCGCGATGCAGCAGCCCATCAATTGCGCCGTCTTTTATTAGAGATACCGTAAATGGTATGTCTACCCCATAAATCACGTTCTCTCCTGGGTCGCTCAAGATGGTTTCAAACTCTTTTTTCGTCACAAAGGGGCGTGCGGCTTCGTGTATCAGCACATCATCGCTTGATGCCGCTTTGAGTCCTAGGTATGTGGATTCCTGCCGGCTCTCTCCGCCATCGATTATCTTGTAGCTGTTTTGCAGCATATATGCGCTTATGTTTATTTGCACATGCTCTTTATACTGTGGGTGGCACACAATGATTATCTCTCCGATTGAGGGTATCTTGTCTATCCTATCAAGTGTGTGCATTATCAGCGGCTTGCCGCCTAGCGCCAAAAACTGCTTTGGCACCTCTCTAAGCATCCGTGAACCCGCCCCACCCGCAAGGATTATTGCTGAAAACATGGTCAATTGCTCCTTTTGCAAGCAAAGTTTATACTACAGCTGTACCGCTTTGGGTATTTTTTCGTAATAATCAGGGTCACAGCCATTACACATAGAACAGCGGGACGTATAGCCCCGAGGGATATGCCCAAGCCCTGCCTTGACAATGTCTAAGGCGGTCACCGATGAGCTTGACAAATCAAGAGAGTCCTCCAAGTCGTCAGGGCCGATTCCGCACTGCGCTGCGCTCCACGGCAAATGGCATGTATAGAGGCGTTTGCTCTGAATCGCTGTGAATGCTTGATTGCACCTGATATAGTGCCTTTTAAGTTCATTTTCATCGTTTATTTTGTTTTGGCGTTTATACTGGCTCCAATCGTACTCACGCAATGTGTATGATACGCCGCTGTTTTTCAGTTTTTTTACAACTTTGTCGTAGGTCTCAGCGTACTGTGCGTCTATTCTGTAGTTGTTTACCATTATTCTGGCATTCCCCAACTCCTTTGTGCATTCCAACAACGAATCCTCGGGAATAGTCGAGCCGTTTGTGTCAATAACTATTTCCGCTATGCGGTTTGAGTATTTCTTCATCTTATTCAGATAATCAACCAAGCGTGGATTAAGCAGTGGGTCGCCACCTAGGATTGCATACCACTGAACATAGTCAATGCGATTAAACAGCAAGTCCAAATCGGAAGCCAACTCTTCAAAGGGGATGTCCGCCTGCTCT
Source organism: Oscillospiraceae bacterium (assembly GCA_009787995.1). Lineage (GTDB taxonomy): Bacteria > Bacillota > Clostridia > Oscillospirales > Oscillospiraceae > WRMH01. The sequence continues at coordinate 11,933 of WQSH01000018.1, read as the reverse complement.
TTGTAGTAAGGGATGAACATATTACAGTCCTTGCACTTCAAGGCGCATCTTGTGGTCATCGCAACGGTCGCTTTCCAAATCAAAACTTTGTTTTGGGCAAAGTAGTTGTACAATGCCACAAAAAAGTTGTAGTATATGAAATCCTCATATTCTTTTAGTCCATAGCTTTCGAGCTGCCTTTTTATCGAATAGTATCGCCTAGGGAATATCGCAATTTTCATTTTCCCCATATTTGGGATTTCATATGGCGGCAGCACTTTCATACCTATTTGCACCGTATTGTGGATTTGCGAGTTGTTGTCGAAAACCGCCTTTACTTGAAATCCCCGCCCGGCTCTACGCCCCATTCTGTGCGTGTCGGCGCGAAACCCAAGATTATGGAGGTTTTCCATATCTTCTGCAGTTGGCTCATATTCTCCCATGTCATTGTCAAAAAACGTCGCAAAACCTATTTCATCCGACAGGCCAAAACCATAAATCTCTCCATCAAAATATGCTTTCGCCCAATCGTCGATTATTGTGCGGAGTTTCTCCTCCGATTTATCAATCACCATAAACAATTTCTACCCTTTCGGTATTGCAAAGTGCACAGTGACTGCCCTTTTAAACTCAATCATGTGCAACAGCTATAAAAAGGTCTACCTTTTTGCAGTTCCGTTTTCCTTATGAAAACACTTGGCTTTCGGAAATTATAGCATGAATCCCCATGCCATACAAGCAAATATTTGCCAAAATCGGCTGTGCCTCTTTTCAAAAGGGGGGTATAAAGTTAGACCTTGCAATGTGGCTACTGGGAATTATTGCCAAAAACATGAAAATAAAATCAAACAAGCGTTGCGGCCTCAAAATGTTTTTGAAAGAAAAGACAGCTCCAACCATAATCATTTGTTAGCCGTATAGCTCGACCACTTCATCTTGCTCACGGCGTCCTCGAATGCGAAATTTCCTGAAAACATAGCCCCAAAAACCCTGTCGGCCGTTTCGCAGTTTGCTGTGTAGTCCATTTCGCCACGAAATGCTTCGACGCCCTTGGCTATTTTTTCATTCACTGAAAAATCTATCTCCTCGTCATCCAAAACCGGCGTGCCGCTCCCATCAAAGGAAACGCACGTCCCCTCCGGGCTGGAGTAGGCCGACTCCCCAAACTGCGAGTGTTTCATTATGTTGTAGTGCGGCAAATGCATGTCTTCCGGTTTTTCCAGCCATGTTTTAACTTTTCCATTTGATTCGTTGATTGGCATATTGGGGTCTGTGCACCCATAAAGGTAAAAGCTTGCTTCAAACAACTTCTCAGCGAGCCTCACGCTTTTGCCGCATATGTAATCGACTATTGCCGCACTTTCAGTGTCTATCCCCGCTTTTGCAATGTATGCAAAAAAATTGGCGCGTTCCTTTTCGGCATTTTCACGCATAACATGAAGATATGATTTCTCAATTTCCACAAGCAAGGCTTCTAAGCTTACCTCTTTGGCAAGCTGCGCCGCAAATGCGTTGTCGCTGATTTCCGCTCCAAACAGCTTAAAAAGAGCATCGCCTACCGTTGTCTTAGAATCAAATCGCGCATAGTAGTATTCAAGGGACTTTTTGATGTTTGGCAAGTCATCTGCCAAAATGCCGCACAGCACGCGTTTTGATATATACATATACTGCGCAGGCGGGGCGTCGTGCTGCCTGCGTATTTTTTCATATATGCGCATGAACATATATGTATCCCTTGCGCAAAAGTACAGCTGACTTTCTCCATTGGCGGCGGCTGTACGGGCGAGCCAGTTAACAAAACCCAGAGTCTGTGGCGCAAGAAAGCAGTATCCGACATCCTCGGCCTGTTTTAGCACAATCTTACCATTTTCGTCTACAAACGTCATGTCCAATGTAAGCAGTTTTGCAAGCGACGTGCCGATTACAGAATAATCCCTATAATCTTTGGCGGAAGCAATCGCCTGCCCAAACCCCAGAATATCCGCCGCTTCTACCGTGCTTTTTATCAGGAAGGATGAAATCGGGTGGTTTGATACATAGTCAGATGTTTTGTTGTCGCCAACATGAAGTATCTTTTGCCCTTGGTGGTTGTTGCAGATTTGCCCCCAAATGCTACCGTCTGATTTGCTTAGATTATGCTCGCAGGATACATACAGGGCTTCATATTCTGCAATGCCGCATTGCGCCAACATCTCCCGCATGGTTGCTTGAGGCAGGTGCATATCACTTGTCAAAATTACGGTTTTACCGCTCTTGAGCGCATGTTCATAGAATACTGCAATATCCCTGCGCGCGGTCAGCATTTCTTTTTCCAGCGCAATTTCATCTTCGGCCCGTATTCCTTTTAGCCCCATATGCTCGTAGATGTCGTAAATCGTCGCCAATCTGCCGAGTTTCGTTTCTGCCGCAACAGCTGCGCCTGCCCTTATCTCGGCAAACCCGCGCACCTCGCACAGATCTTCCAGCATTTTAAAAACCTCAGCCGGAAAAAGGCATTTCCGCATGACCAGCGTGTCGAACACGTCGAAGCTGATTATGTCATGCGCTTCGATGAGTTCCGTCAGTTGTTTATGCAAGGTTATATAGTATTCGGACGCATGGGCCTCCACCCGCGCACTGCGCTTTTCTCCATCTGGGAAATATATGTCTATGCCTTTGTCCGCAAGGATCGATATCCTGTCGTATATGATTGCGCACGAGCTGCCGAGTGCCGCTATGATAATAGTTTTTGCGACATCTGAAATATTTTCTGTCGTTACTATAGGGATACCCGCAAATTCGCCCTCGGTCTTATCTCGATCCATTACCCCAACGACAAGGAAGGCCAGACTATCCTTGTTTTCCGCCAAAGTGGTCGCAAGCTGGCCCATTCCGTATATTACGACGCACTCCCCTCTTAGGTGAGAGAACCGGCTGTTAATCGTCTCAATTAAATGCTGTGCTTTCGCCATTTACACCTCTCATATCAAGTTTTTATCGCCCCAGGCATTTCAACACCGCTAGTCTAACACAGCCAAGGCAATTTTACAATCGAAATTCGTTGATGCCAGATTTTCCCCTTTGCAGATGTCTTGAACATATTGTATAATGAAAGGGCGTATGGGCATTGCGATAAAAACACCTTGCAGATAAACTCATGTCTTGTGAAAGGAATCAAACACATGTCTGAAAAACTAATATACGTGGCTATGTCTACCGACTTGTTCCGCTGCGGCCACGTCAACATTTTAAGCCAAGCGTCAAAATATGGCAAGGTCGTCGTCGGGGCATTGACCGACGAGGCTATAGCTACCTACAAGCGCCCACCTATTCTCGGTCTTGAAGAGCGGATTGGAGTAATAAGCAGCTTTAAAAGCGTGGACAGGGTCGTTGTTCAGAAATCCCTGGACTATACCGAAAACCTTATCGAGCTAAAGCCCGACTATGTCATGCATGGCGATGATTGGAGGACGGGCGTGCAGAGGATAATTAGGGATAAGGTTATTGCAACCTTGTCGCAGTGGGGCGGCGAGCTTATCGAAATCCCATACACCCGAAACGAGTCGGAAGCCAATTTGCCAAAGCAGTTTGCAGAAGCCTTGAACACACCTGAACAGAGGCTGATAAAACTTAAAAAGCTGCTTAACCTCAAACCATACATCCGTGCTATAGACACTTCCAATGGGCTCACTGGAATTATCGNCGAGAACACAAAAATAGTGGACGAGACTTCGATGGCGGTAAAGGAGTTCGACGCCATGTGGGTGTCCAGCCTTTGCGATTCGTCATTCAAGGGTAAGCCGGACACCGAGCTTGTCGATTTGACCAGCAGGGTAAACACCATCAATGAGATAATGGAGGTCACCACTAAGCCCATTATCTTAGACGGCGACACAGGCGGCAAAATCGAGCATTTTTCGTACCACGTAAAAACACTTGAGCGCATTGGCGTGTCGGCTGTCATCATTGAGGACAAAACAGGGCTCAAGCAAAATTCGCTATTTGGCACGGAAGTGAAGCAAGAGCTAGACGACCCAGAAAGCTTTGCGATGAAAATAAAAGCGGGCAAGCAGGCCCAGACGACGAGGGACTTCATGATTATCGCCCGCCTTGAAAGCTTGATTGCAGGCAAGAGCGTTGACGATGCGATGATGAGGGCAAAAATCTACATAGACGCCGGAGTCGATGGTATAATGATACACAGCAAGGAAAAGGACGGCAGCGATATCTTCGAATTCATGCGGAAGTTTAGAGAGTATTCCGAAAGCATACCGCTCGTGGTAGTCCCCACGACCTACAATCAGTTTACCGAAGACGAGCTTCATGCTAGGGGCGCAAATATCATAATCCACGCAAACCACCTGTTGCGCAGCGCATATCCGGCAATGTTGAAAACAGCAGAGAGCATACTTGAAAAAGGCAGAAGCTTGGAAGCTTCGGATGAGTTTTGCATGCCCATTAATGAGGTGCTGACTTTTATTTAAACTATCCAAAAATAATTTTTAAGAAAGGCACTAACACATGAATACACAGCGCTTCGTTACTGCACTGACCGAACTAGGGGCAGATTTTTACACCGGAGTGCCCGATTCCTTGCTGTCCTCTTTTTGTGATTACATCTATCAAGAATTTGGCGTTTCCAAAAAACATATAGTAGCTGCCAATGAAGGCTCAGCCGTCGGGCTTGCCGCAGGCCATTATCTTGCGACGTCAAAGCCCGCCGTCGTCTATATGCAAAACAGCGGCTTGGGCAACGCCGTCAACCCAATATGCTCGCTGCTCCATAGAAAGGTTTACGCCATACCCGCTATTTTTGTCATAGGCTGGAGGGGAGAGCCGGGGGTTAAAGACGAGCCGCAGCATCTCTTCCAAGGCGAGATAACGCTGCAGCTGCTCGACTGCCTTGAAATTCCCTATGCCGTTATTTCAAAAGGCACAGACTTAGCGCAGCAGTATATTTCAAAATTCAAGGGCTGTATCGAAAACGGACAATCGGTCGCATTTGTTATCAGAAAGGACGCTTTGAAAAGCGACAGCAAGGCCAAGTACCCCTCCTCGGCGGAGATGTCAAGGGAGCAAGTCCTGAATTTGATAATTGACAATTCCAACGAAAGCGACATATTCGTATGCACCACGGGAAAGCTCTCGCGAGAAATCTTCGAGATTCGCGAGCAGCGCAAAGCAGGCCATGAGCGCGATTTTCTGACAGTTGGCTCAATGGGGCACAGCATTTCAATTGCGCATGGGATGGCTCTTTCAAAGCCGGAAATCCGCATTTTCTGCCTTGACGGCGACGGTGCGGCGATAATGCATTTAGGCAGCCTTGCCGTTGCGGGCACAGATGCTCCGGAAAATTTGGTACACATCGTTATTAACAACGGCGCACACGAAACAGTAGGCGGGATGCCTGTCGTCAGCACGCACCTAAATTTGTCTGAGGTGGCCGCAGCGCTCAAATACAGGCACTCGTTCCGGGCAGCGGACCAGAGCAGCCTTAGTGAACTTTTGGGTGCGGTAAAAGGCTTGGGCGGCCCAATATTTATTGAGGTTATGTGTAGCCTCGCTTCAAGGGGCGACCTCGGCAGGCCGACTACAACGCCAATCCAGAATAAAAACGATTTCATGAAATTTGTTGGGGGAAAGTTATGAAAGCGCTGATACTGAATTCCGGCATTGGCAAACGAATGGGCGGTCTGACCTCAGATCGCTGCAAATGCATGGTCGAGATTGCCAATGGCGCATCAATAATCGACGAACAGCTCAAGCGCCTGCACCAATGCGGGATTGACGAAATCTGCGTCACCACCGGGCCCTTTGCCGGTGAATTGGAATCATATCTCCGCAGTGGCTACCCGAACACCCATTTTGAATTTATCAACAATCCGCTATATGCCAAGACCAACTACATATATTCGATATACCTTGCCCGGGAATCGCTCGATAGCGACATTCTGATGCTGCACGGCGACCTTGTGTTTGAAACTAGCGTGCTACAGGATATTATGTCGTCCAAGCAAAGCGTCATGGCTGTGGACTCTACGAAACCGCTCCCTGTGAAGGATTTTAAAGCAGTGGTCAAAAATGGCAGGGTCATATCAGTAGGCGTCGAGTTCTTCGACGACGCCATTTATGCCCAGCCCTTGTATAAGCTGCTCAGGGCTGACTGGGAAATTTGGCTGGGCGAGATATGCCGGTTCTGCTCCGACGGCACAACTGACGTGTACGCCGAAAATGCGCTCAATGGCATAAGCGATAAATTGAATCTTTTCCCTTTAGACGCCCTCGGCCGCGCATGCTTTGAGATTGATGATTTGGATGATCTTGCCTATGCAAAAAAAGCGTATGCGAAATTATCGTAGCAATTATAAGCATATGGCTCAGATTGTATTTGAAGGATATGGTTCATATTCTAACATAAGGGATGTAGTTGAGGAAACAGGCGCAAAACGCATCATGGCTGTCTGTGGAGCCAGCTTCAAGCAGCGCCACTCTGAGCTCGATGACACAATTGCAGCTCTGAATGTTGACGTCACTTATTTCAGCGGATTTTCTTCAAACCCTGATTATGCGTCAGTCGTCGAGGGCATTAAGACATATGAAAGCAGTGCCTGCGAGCTTGTCGTTTCCATCGGCGGTGGGAGTGCGATTGACACCGCAAAGTGCATAGCAATACACGAATGCGGCGCAGACGGCGAACTTATTATGCTAAAACATGCAAAGTGCCTGCATCTTGCCATTCCGACGACGGCAGGTTCCGGAAGCGAGGCTACGTGTTTTGCCGTAATATATAAGGGCGGCGAAAAGCAGTCCGTGGAGCATGGCGAGCTCCTGCCGGATTATGTTGTTTTAGATCCTGGATTTCTTGCCACATTGCCCGAGTACCAAAAAAAAAGCACCATGCTTGACGCCCTCTGCCAAGCGGTAGAATCATTGTGGGCTAAGGGTGCCACGGAAGAGAGCAGGCAATATGCAAGGGATGCAATGGAAATCATACTCGATAATGCCTATCCTTATTTAGCCGGGGAGAACGAGGCTATGCGCCAGATGCTGCTTGCTTCGCACTTGGCCGGCAAGGCGATAAATATAAGCAAGACGACTGCCGCACACGCAATGAGCTACAAGCTGACCTCAATGTTCGGTATAGCGCATGGGCACGCAGTTGCGCTTTGTTTGCCGTTTGTCTGGGATCATTTGTTGGAGAATCTCGAAATGACAGCAGATGAGTCAATAACCCAAAAAAACGCTAAAGACAACGTCGCAAGGCTCATTGTGGAAATGGGCCTGCGCCATGAGTTTGAGTTTGATGACGGCATTATAGGCGAGCTTGCAGGCTCCGTAAACGCCCAGAGGCTTGGGAATCATCCTGTGAGCATTCCCAGACGAGCGCTCCTAAAGATGTATCAGGACGCATTATCATCGCCTAAAACGAGTTCCCCCTAAGATAGTCTGCCGCCGCCATCCTTTTACCGCCCGGGGCTTGCAGTTCCTTGATTATCACTGATCCGTCCGCACAGGCCACCTCTATTCCAGAGTTCCCTGTCGAGACTATTTCCCCGGGATTGCGGGATGTTTCGCCCTCGATTGTTTCCACTGCAAAGACCTTGAACAGCATCCCACGCAATTCCGCCGTCGCCGTCGGCCATGGGTTTAGCCCGCGTACCTTGCACCCAATGCTGAGCGCTGTGCCGGTCCAGTCGATTGGGGACATTTCCCTCCCCAGCATCGGCGCATACGTCGCTTCATCATGGTTTTGCGGCGTCCTCTGCGCTCTCCCGTTTGCGATGAGCGAAACCGTTTCGCTGAGCAGCTCTGCGCCCAATATGGCAAGTCTTCCAAACAGGGCGCCCGATGTCTCATCGGCGCCGATTGAGGTCTGCTTTGCCAGCAGGATGTCGCCCGTGTCCATTTCCTCCGTCAGATACATTGCCGTCACGCCAGTCACTTCTTCCCCATTAAGGATTGCCCATTGAATCGGGGCGGCTCCTCTATACTTGGGCAAGAGCGAGGCGTGAATATTTATACAGCCCAGCGGCGGCACTTCCAGAATATCGGCCGGCAAGAGCTTTCCATATGCCACTGCCACGACCAAGTCGCAATTTAACCTGCGCAAATCATCGGCGGCTGTGCCGCCTTTTAGCGAATCAGGCTGAAATACCGGGGTGTCGCAAGCGACCGCAAGCTCCTTTACGGGGCTGTGAGACACCTTCATCCCCCTGCTTCGTGGCCTGTCCGGCTGTGTGAAAACGCCGACGACTTCATGCCCATCCTCATACAGGCGCTCAAGTGAATTCTTTGCAAAATCCGGCGTACCCATATAGACAATTCTCATCTACTCCCCTGCTCCCTGCGCTTCCTGCCGTGCCTTCTCGGCCCTTCTTTCGGCACGCATCTCCTCAAGCTCCTCTTCTGTGAGGATGCGCTCGGCCACGGTCGTGAACACAACGCCATTTAGGTGGTCAACTTCGTGGCAAGCCGCCCTGGCGGTCATTCCCTCGCACATGATTTCGAAGTTTTCCCCATACCTGTCCTGTGCCTTGACCTTCACAATTTCAGGTCGGCAGACAATTCCATAGACGCCGGGTATGCTGAGGCACCCTTCGTGCCCCTCTTGAGTGCCCGATTCTGACACAATCTCGGGATTTATTAGCTCTATAATCATCTCCTCCGGCGGGTCTGCTTCATAATTTGTATCAACAATCAGCGCCGCCCTGCGCAGCACGCCAACCTGCGGCGCAGCCAAGCCGGCGCCATCGGCTTCTATCAGCGTCTCGCGCATGTCGTCAAGCAGTACATGCAGCCGTTTGTTAAAGTCGGTAACAACACGACTCTTCTTCTTGAGAGCGGGTTCGTCGCCTTTCAGTATGTTCCTAATAGCCATAATCTACTCCCTTCAAATTACCACTGACCCCTAATCATAAACGTCCGCATCTGCGAATATAGAAATTCCCTTGCTCTCTCTGTCGCTCGAAATAATCCGAATCGTATGCGCTATCGTGTCCCTTACTTTTTTACTGTTTTCGCAGCTGACAAGCAGCCTGTATCTATATCTATTGTTGACCTTGGATACCAACGCCGGAGCGGGTCCAAGCAGCTTTATGCCGCTGTCTCCACAAAAATGGTTAGATAGCACATTGTACATTCTGTGACAGGCAAGCACGACCAAAGCCTCTTCGGTGCCAACGGCCGAAAGCGTCATGAGGTCGCGTATCGGGGGGCTGCCCATGGCTCTCCGGAAAACAATTTCATGTTCGTAAAATTCGTCATAGTCCTGTTTCGACGCCGTTTTTATAACATCATGCCCGGGTGTGAATGTCTGGATGACGGCCCTGCCCGGCTTTTCTCCCCTGCCAGAGCGCCCAACTACTTGCGTTATGAGAGAGAAGGTCTTTTCATGCGCCCTGTAATCGCTCATGTATAGCGACGAATCAGCAGACAGCACGCCGACCAAGGTGACGTTCTCAAAATCGAGGCCCTTAGTCACCATTTGCGTGCCTAAAAGTATTTGCGCTTTGCCGTCCCGGAATTTCGTAAGCAGTTTGTCATGCGAATTAATGCGCGAGACGGTGTCGGCGTCCATTCGGATTATGCCAATGCCCGGAAATAGCTCTAAAAGCTCAGATTCGACCTTCTGAGTCCCCGCCCCGACATACTTCAGCTTCCCGCCGCAATCAGGGCATGCGTTTGGAATAGGCTTGTAGGTTCCGCAATAGTGGCATAAGAGCTTCCTGTCTGATGCGTGGTAGGTCATGTTTACAGTGCATTTGTCACAGCGGAAAGTAAATCCGCACTCCCCGCAGGCGACAAGCGGATGCGTCCCCCGCCGGTTTATGAACAGGATGCTTTGCTCACCATTTTGTATGTTATGCTCAAGCTCGCTTTGCAAAACGGAGCTTATAGAGCCCCCATTCCCGCTTTTGAGTTCTTGGCGCATATCGGCTATAATCACGCTGGGCAGGTCCTTGCTATTATATCTGCCCCTGATGCGAAAAAATCCATACCTCCCGGCTTTTGCGTTATACATGCTCTCTACGGACGGTGTGGCTGAAGACAGCAATATGAGCCCTCCGGAATGTGTAATCCTGTACTTAGCGATTTCCCGCGCGTGATACCTCGGAGCGCTTTCAGACTTATATGTGTGCTCCTGCTCCTCGTCGATGACTATAAGCCCGATATCCGACAGCGGCGCAAAGACCGCCGACCGGGTGCCCACGACAACCTGCACCTCGCCCGAGCGTATGCGCTTCCATTCATCATAACGCTCGCCGGTTCCGAGCGCAGAGTGCAAAACAGCAACCGAGTCTCCGAAATATGATGCAAAAATCCTGACAGTCTGCGGCGTGAGGGCTATTTCAGGCACGAGGACTATCGCAGTCTTGCCAAGCTGCAAAGCGGCCTTGATGAGCCTTATGTAAACCAAAGTCTTGCCGCTCCCGGTGACGCCGTAGAGTAGCGCAGCTTCGGGCTTCCCGCTTCCAATCAGCGGGGCTATGCCGTCAAATGCCTCCTGCTGCTCAGCGCTGAGCTCGATAGGCCCGGGTTTTTCTACAGCCCTTATGCTCGGCCGCCGGTACACCCTGTGCTCTTCGATGCGGACCAGCCCCTGCTTCTCAAGGGCTGCCACAACGGCTGACGTCGCCCCCGTCAATCTATAAATATCCTTTATGGGCATGCTCTGAGCGCCCGCAAGCAGCTCCAGTACATCCGCCTGCCGCGGTGCCCTTGCTTTTTTTTGCTTTGCCAAATCGTAGGCCTCATCGTTTTGCACGCCTAATGCTGCGACCTTGACAATTTTGTCGCTCTGTCGCATGACGCCATCTTTAAACCACATTCCGGCAGGAAGCATTGCGCGAAGGGCGTCAAATACCGTGCAAAAAAACCTGTCGCTCATCCAAAGGGCAAGCCTCAGATTTTCCTCGCTCAGCACCGGCGCTTCGTCAAGCGCCCGCTCTACCATCTTAAGCCTTTTCTTACTAGAGGGCACAAGCGAAAGGATGACTCCTTCGCTTCTCCTGTTTCCTCTACCAAATGGCACGAGCACCCTCATTCCAGGAACGACCTGACTTGTCATGTCCTCGGGAATCTCGTAGTCATATGGCTTGTCGATGGAATATGTCGCCGCCGATACAGCTATCTTAGCAATATTCTGCCCCATGCGTTCCGGCTAAACATCCTCGGTAATGGTGATGCGCAGCTCTCCCGCAGCAATTTCTTCAATTGCCCTAGAAACAGCCTTTTCGTCAAAAATTTCGCCGCGCTCGTTTGCAATATTGGCAATATCCCTAGAGCGCCGTGCAATGATATTGACGAGTAGGTAGCGGCTGTTGACCTGTTTTAACAAGCTTTGCAGTGATGGATAAAGCATTTTTGGTTTTCTCCTTCGTTATATGTTCATTCTTCGGCATGCTCGCCTGTGTCCTGGTCGACCTTGCCTGTCAGCCGACCTGCAACTGTCTCCGGCTGAATTGCCGAGAGGATTATCGAGCCATTGTCTGTGATTATGACGGCCCTAGTCCTGCGCCCATATGTTGCGTCGATAAGCTGGCTTTTCTCGCGGGCATCAGAGATTATCCGCTTAATCGGAGCGGATTCGGGGCTTATAATAGCAATTATCCTATGTGCGGAGACCATATTGCCGAAACCAATGTTAATGAGCTTCATTTAAATCCCTCAATATATAGGGTGTCCCAGCCAGGGGCATCAAACAGGCATACATTATCACAAACGCACCTGAAAGTCAAATTTCTAAAACGGAAACCTCGAGTCGGTCGCCATATCCCTTAGCTCCTTGTCGAGCTTCATTCCGAACTTTTCGGTCAAAATTCTCATCGCATCGACTGCGGACTCGATCTTTGACTCAGTGCGCTCATCGCCGACAGTTGTCCTGAAAATATCGCCATCAACCGAAATAGCCCCGGCGTCAGTCCGCAGGTTTGCTATGCGCTTTGCCCGCCATCCGGTCATAGCCATAAAGGTGT
>WQSH01000017.1 GCA_009787995.1 Oscillospiraceae bacterium | reverse complement strand
AAGGCTGCCGCAACAACAACTTCCTCCGTGCCCGACGAGCCGCTGCCCAAAACGTTTTTAGGCTTTGAGTACGCAGTCTTCAAGCCCATTGCGGCCATGACTCTGATATTTATGGGCATGGCGGGCAAAACCTTATTTTTGCCCGCATACGCCATAAGCACCGGCATTGGCAACCCTTCACTATATTTTATTTTCAGTGCCGCCGGCGTCTTCGTTTCCCGCATGCTAATGGGCAAGGTCGTCGACAGGCGCGGCTCCGATTTTGTCTTGATTCCGGGGCTAATAGCCCTGATTGCCGGATACATCATCCTGCCGTTCCTCACAACCTTGCCTGCGCTCGTCGCCCTCGGCTTCCCCCTTGGGCTTGCACAGGGCGCAGTCAACCCCACATTCAACTCGCTCATCTTCAAGCGCTGCTCCGCCGCAAGGAGGGGGACTGCGTCAGGCGCCTTTTTCACTTCCATCGACATCGGCTTTGCGGTAGGCTCTTTGCTACACGGTGCGTTAATAGACGTCTTTGATTTCAGGTTCGTGTTCTGGGCAGGGGCGGTGCTTATGGCACTCGGGCTGCTAGTCTACATCTTCTTTGCATCAGACAAGCGATATAATGCGAAGCTTAGGGGTTAGATTAGCTCTACATCTACACCGCCAAAACTGTTTGAGCCGCAAATTGTGATGGTGGGCGCGCCTTCTTTTTGTGCGCGCTCCGGAGCATCGGTGCCCCCGAAGGAAGTGCTGACATTATTTATAACATTCCACTCGCGGGGTATGTACAGCTCGACCCCTCCGAAGCTGTTGCTGATGTCCACCACTGCGCCCTCGGGTGAAAGCGTTGCATTGTCAAAGTAGACCTCCATTGAGCCAAAGCTGTTATCGATGCTGACGTATGACAAGTTTTCAGAACTTATGTACTTGCTCGTCCCTGAAAACCGCTCTTCGAAATATATTTCATCACCGCTCACATTCTCGACGGTGTGCTCATCGCCGTCGTCATCGTCGTCCCCAATGTCGTCAGCGTTAAAGACGTGAACGTCCTCGCCATCGACATTTACAATGTGGACATCCTTGCCTTTTTTTCCTCTGCTTACATGGATGTCATATCCTCGGTTCCCTCTGTCGCTGTTTTTATAGCGGACATTCTCACCGGTGCGCCTCGAATATGATTTGCCGTTTTTGTGCCCGAGGTTAACATTTATTAGCTTTTTTTTCCCCTTTTTTCCAAAAATAAGGGAACAGCCGATTGCCAGAAGTGCCGCAATGCCAAAAATCGCCCAGAAGCCGATGCTGATGTCAAGCGCATACTCAATATTTCTCCGGTAGATTAACACCAAGAAACCCATCAGCATAAACATCCCCCACCACTCTCTCCTAATCGCACTCCACACTGCCCCGCCTGCTAAGGGGATGCTTAGAAGCAGCGACCACACGCTGAATTCGCCCAAAAGACCCATGAGGTGCAGTACAATCATGCCTGCGGCGACTATAAACAGCAGCCCCCATACTATATTCCCAATCTTATACCTTTTCATTTTACCTTCTCCTTTGACTTAATTTCTGTTTCAAACTCTTAAAATAAAGCCTTGATACGAATACTTGCTTATGCGTGCCGAAGAACTGGACAGATGCCGATGAGGATATATTTTTGCTCAGAGACAATATTTGTGAACTGTTTGCAACGGTGGATTTTGATATTCTTGAAAATTCCGGCGGCAAAATGGCTTCAAGCTCATAAAGGCGGTAATTGACTTTAAACATATCGCTTTTTGTGTGTGCGTAAACGATTTCTCCATCTGTCTCAAAGAATAAAACGGAGCTGCTGGGCAAATAAAACTCCATATCATCCTTGTAGTACACTATGGCAGGGCTGTCGTCTAATAGCGATTCGATTGCTTCACAATGCCTCTTGACGTTCTCATCAAGGCTGTGGCACCGGATCACTATTTCTTCGTCCGTTTCCTTTGGTATGAACTCAATGCGAAACCTCATCATATCACCCCTTTCATCGCAATCAGCATTATAGCGCATGATGTCCGGTTTTGGATATAGTTTTTCGCCAAGTGGTAAATATATGCCTGTAAGTGGTCGGTTTAATACACACCACTTACCCCTCATTTCCCTACCACTTAGCGCAAACCTGTTGACAGCCTCCTTGGCTTGCTGTAGTATGCGGCAAGTTCTTAAATTGCCTAAAGGAGATTCATACATTGGAACAAATAAATGGACAAACTCGGGGCAAAATGCTCCGCACCAGTATCTCCAGCTCGCTTTCACTCTACTGGAGCGAACAGAAATCGGTGCTCATCATATGCGGCATTGCCGTCATTATGCGCGTGGCACTGCCGTACCTCGGCATACTAATGCCCAGGGTGGTGCTGGACCAAATTGCGGCGCAAGTCGAGCCTAGGCAGTTCTTTATCACTGTGGGCAGCTTGGCTGCGCTATTGGTCGTAGTCAATTACATAAAATCATTTACCGACAGCATTACAAACGAAGCTGTCGGCACTGTCGGCGTCGGTACAATCTTAGTCCAAAAAATGAAAAAGATGATGAACATGGACTTTGAATTGATGGAAGACCCCGATTTCAAGACCGTAGACGACAAGGCGATGAAGGCGGCAACCTCCAACCACGCTCCTGCTATGAACATCCCCCGCACGCTGGTTGAGCTGCTGTCCAACAGCCTCGGCTTCCTGCTCTACGCCAGCGTAATCGCAGTCGTTCACCCGCTCATACTCGTCATATTGTTCATCACATCCACCATAAACTGGCTGATGCTCCGCCGCGCGCGCAACTACATGGAGGCCACCCGGGATGAGCGGAGCAAGAAGTTCCGCAAACTCAACTCCCTCAGCGAGACGCTGCGAAACCCCGACGCCGCCAAAGACATCAGGCTATACGGCGCATTCGGCTGGCTGAAAGGCATTTACGGCGCAGAGTTTGCATCCCACCGAAAAGCGGAGCGCAAGCTGTTAAGCAAGAATATGCATGCCCAATTGGCGGATGCGCTGATGATTTTGTTGCGGGACGGCGCTGCGTACGCATTTCTAATATGGCTGATACTGGACGGGCGCATGACGCTGGGCGAATTTGTCTTTATCTTCGCCGCAATAGGCGCCCTGGCAGGCTGGATATCCGGCATCCTGACCGCCGCAAGCGACCTTAACAGGGCATGCGTCGAAATGAGAGATATAGCTGCGGCACTGGAGTATCCCGACCGCATGAACACAGGCACAGGTGCGCCACTCCCTCAAGGGGACAACCTTCCTCCCTCAATAGAGTTCCGAAACGTCAGCTATACATACCCAAAAGCGGAAAAGGCTGCGCTCTCGGGCATCGACCTTACTATAGACGCAGGGGAACGCATAGCCATCGTCGGCGCAAATGGCGCCGGAAAAACAACATTCGTCAAACTGCTGTGCGGCCTATACTCTCCAAGTGAGGGCGAGGTGCTTCTAAACGGCAGCCCCGTGGGTGCATACAACCGAGATGAATATTACACTCTTTTCTCAACGGTGTTTCAGGATATCCACATGCTGTCCGCCTCTGTTGCGGAGAATATATCCCAGCAGCCGCCAGAACTGACCGACAGGGAGAATGTGCGCCGATGCCTGGAGCTGACCGGGCTGAGCGAAAAAACAGACAGCCTGCCCGACAAGGAGGACACCTTGCTTGTCCGCGCCGTCCATCAGGACGCCGCAGAGCTGTCGGGCGGCGAGAAACAGAAACTCGCAATGTCCCGGGCACTATACAAAAACGCCCCGGTCATAGTGCTCGACGAGCCGACCGCAGCGCTCGACCCGATTGCCGAAAACGAGGTATATCAGCGCTATGCGGAGCTTACTGAGGGCAAGACGTCTGTCTACATATCGCACCGCCTCGCTTCCACGCGCTTCTGCGACCGCATTTTGCTGATTGACGGCAATGCCATCGCAGAGCAGGGCTCGCATGAACAACTCATGGCTCTTGGCGGGCTCTACGCCAATATGTTTGAAGTACAGGCCAGCTACTATCAAGATAGCAATGGAGAGGGGGCGGAGTAAATGACTGATTCTCAAGACGCAAGGCTATCCTTGCGCGAGACGCTCAGCCTAATGGGCTATGGCTACAAGCTCGTATCCAAGTTGACTCCCGCATTCTTGCCGCTGATGCTGCTGCAGGCACTCCTTACGGCGGCGCAGCCCATGCTGGTGCTATTTTTCTCGGCGCGGGTGCTCGACCAGCTGAGCGGAGCGAAGGACGTCCACTCAATCGTGCTCTACGTCTGCATCACTGTCGCCGCAACCTTCGTGATGTCGGCTGCCAGGGCTTTTCTGACCCGCGAACTCGAAACTGATTCCAACTATGAGCGGATTTATCAAAAAATGCTTATGATGCAAGCGGAGCAGTTCATCAAGATGGACTACGCCCACGCTGAGGACAGCAAAATCAGCGAGGCACTGGCCCGGATGGACACGCACGCAAGGGGCAATGGGCTGGGCTTTTTAAATGTTTACTTTGTCTCAACCCGGGCGGCGGAGCAGTTTTTCTCAATGATTTTTTCCTTGTTGCTCATCTTCGGGCCGCTTGCTGTGGGCGTTGGCATTTCTGGTTGGCCTGCATGGGCGCTGTTTGGATTTTTCATATTTGGGCTTCTGCTTGTTTTCCGCATGCACATGAATGCTCAGAGCATCCTAAAGAAGGTGTATGCTGAAAACGCCAAAGCCAACACCGCTGCAGGCTATTACGGCGACTACATAAAGGCAGGCGAGGCTGCGAAGGACATCCGCCTCTACGACCAAAGCGCAGCGCTGGTGAGCATTTTCCGCAACAGCTTCAATGTAAAGGCGTGGATGCCATTCTTCTTCTATTTTGCCAGGACGCAGGGGCTGATGCTGGGCATACTTGCCATTCTCAGCGGCGGATTTTACATGCTCGCCGGATATGGCGCATTGGGCGGCACCGCCACGGTAGGCGGCATTGTCCAGAGCGTCGGCGCAGTGACGGCTTTTGCAGGGGCTGTCGGCTCAATCGTCTCGACATTTGGCCAGCTTATCAACAACGTGGCCTTTCTAAAGCCTATGCGCGAATTCTTGAACTTGCCCGCCTTGCTGGTCAAGGGCACAAGGCCCACGGCAAAGGCGCAAGGGCATGACCACGAACTCGAGTTCCGCAACGTTTCCTTCCGCTATCCCGGTGTGGAGGAGTACGCCCTCAAGAACCTCAACCTCAAGTTAAACGCAGGGCAGAGGCTCGCCGTAGTAGGCCTAAACGGCAGCGGCAAGACGACGATGATTAAGCTGCTCTGCCGCCTGTACGACCCGACTGAGGGGGTGGTATTGCTTGATGGCGTCGATATTAGGGAATATGACTACGAGCAGTACATCGCATTGTTTTCCGTGGTTTTCCAGGATTTCCAGATTCTGCCCTTCAGGCTTGGCGCGAATGTCGCTGTGGGGGAACAATTCGACGAGGCGCTCGTGACCGAGCGTTTGGACGGCGCAGGGTTTTCAGAGCGTCTGAGCACCATGCCGGATGGGCTAGACACCATGTTATACAAAACATACGACGAGGATGGGACACAGGTTTCCGGCGGCGAGGCACAGAAAATAGCGCTCGCAAGAGCGCTGTACAGGGATGCGCCGATAGTAGTCCTGGACGAGCCGACTGCCGCGCTCGACCCTATTGCCGAGTACGAGGTCTATTCAACTTTCGAGCAGACTATCGGGGGCAAAACCGCCGTTTTCATCTCGCATCGCCTGTCTTCCTGCCGTTTCTGCCACGACATAGCTGTCTTCGAGGGCGGTCAGATGGTGCAGCGCGGCGAGCACGACGCATTGCTGGCCGAAGAGTCAGGCCTGTACCGCAAGCTATGGGACGCACAAGCCCAGCACTATGTGGAGTAATTGTTATTCACCTGCTATCTGTCCGGCATTGAGAAGCCTGCACACTCCTCTACGTTCGGTCAGCTGACGTGACAGTAGCCGGAATTCCCTCTCTACGATGAGCGTACAGGCTTCTCAATGCCTGCTACTAGGTTTTCTAAATATATGGAGCGGGAAGCTATCAAAGCCCCCCCGCTCCGCCATGTTTTCTTGACAGTCTAATTTTGCGCCTTCCTCTAATAGTCCGTCTTGAACCTCTGTTTAAAAGCTTCTTTTAGCTGCTCCCTGAATTTCGGATGCGCTATGTCGATGAGCATGCGTGCCCTGTCCCTATTCGTCCGGTTTCTTAGGTTTGCGACACCGTGTTCCGTGACTATGTACTGCACATCGTTGCGGTTTGTCGTCACAACTGCGCCTTCGTCCAGGATTGGGACAATTTTGCTGATGCTGCCCTCCTTTGCCGTTGACGGCATTGCGATAATGGAGCGCCCGCCTTTGCTGATTGCCGCAGCCCTGACAAAGTCCACTTGCCCGCCCACTCCGGAGATTTGGGTCATACCCACAGTCTCGGAAGAAACCTGGCCCAGCAAATCTACCTGAACACAGGAATTAATCGACACCAAATTGTCGTTCTGCCCTGCTAGGTATGGATCGTTCGTATAATCTGTCGGGTGCATGGATACCATCGGATTGTTATGCACAAAGTCGTACAGCTTCTGCGTCCCCATCAAAAATGATGCAAGCATCTTTCCGTGGTTAAAGTTCTTCTTCGAATTATTGATGACTCCGGCATTAACAAGCTCCACCACGCCGTCGGAAAACATCTCCGTGTGTATGCCCAAGTCCTTCCGTTCCTTTAAAAACAGCAGCACAGCATCCGGAATTGCTCCAATGCCAAGCTGCAGGCAGTCACCGTCACGCACTAGGCTGGCACAGTGCCCACCTATCGCCTTTTCAACCTCGCCGATATTTGCGGCGGGAAGGTACAAGAGCGGCTGGTCATGTTCGACAATGCAGTCCATTTGCGACACGTGGAGGAAACTGTCTCCTAGGGTTCGCGGCATATGCTTATTTACCTGGGCAATCAGCAGCTTGGTGTGCTCTGCGGCACTTTTTGAATAGTCCACGGAAACGCCCAAACTGCAAAAACCGTGCTCATCGGGGGGGGACACCTGAAGCATTGCAACATCCACGGGCAAATCCTCATGCCATAGCAGGGGGATTTTCGAAAAATAGCAGGGCGTATAGTCGCCGTGCCCATCGCTGACCGTCTTTCTTGATTTTCCTGACACAAACAGGGAATTATAGCAAAAATGCGGCTCCATGCCCGGGTCTGAGTGCTCGGTTTTTCCGAGCGGCAGCATTTGTGCAATTTCCACGTCACGGTATGCCTTATGGTTTTTTACCATCGCATCGACTAAGGCAGTCGCCTCTCCGGCGCCCAGGCCTATTACGACCCTATTTCCTGATTTGATTAACCCCACTGCTTTTTCTGCCGTGGTAAGCCTCTCTTTGTAAATATCTTTCCAATCCATGTTCAATTTTCTCCCATACGCTATTATTTATTTTGAATGTTTTATCTTTTTTTGCGAAACAATTAGGAGCACCATTATTACCAGGGCAACGATGCTCATAATGGTGGCGATGACAAAAGCGAGCGAATGTGACCCGGTTGACTGAAAAAATGTGGCAGCCAACCTGGGTCCGACAAGGGCGGCGACTCCGAATGCGATAAACAGCACACCATAGTTCATCCCCAAGTTTGCCGTGCCGAAATTTTCGGCGGAAATTGATGGGAACACCCCCAAGAACCCGCCAAAGCATAACCCAATGCCCATCACAGACACGACAAACAAGGTGAAATCGGTTGCTGAGTGCAAAACAAGCAGCATTCCAGCTGTCATAGCATACATCAGAATAAGGGCCTGATATCGACCAATCTTGTCGGAAACAGCCCCCCAAAGCAAACGCCCTGCCGTATTGGCGACGCCTAACAATACCACTGCGGTAGCCGCTGAGGCCGGGGTCACGCCAATCCTCACCTCTGCGATATGCCCGGCATGTGCGATAATCATCAGGCCGGTCACACAAGCTAGTGTATATACCGCCCACAGGATGTAAAACCTGGTGGTCTTTAGCATTTCGCCGACATTGAGCCCGGCAGCGGCGGCGGCTGATCCCCCCGTCTGCGGCGGAGTCCATCCCACAGGTTTGAAGTCAGCGGGCGGGGTAGATATAAACAGCGAACATATAATAACCACGATGCCGAAAATAATTCCAAATATTGTGAAAGTTTCAAGCACCCCCATTGATTCGACGGCACTCCGAAACAGCGGCGCAAATATGACAGCCCCACCTCCGAAGCCCCCGGCAATTATCCCGCCTGCAAGCCCGCGCTTATCCGGAAACCACTTCACGGCGTTAGGCACAGTGCACCCATAGACAAATCCAATCCCTATGCCGCCCAGCATGCCATATGTGAGATATAGGGTGGCGACATTTTCCGTAATAAATCTTGCCAAAATGAAACCGGCCCCGAAAATTATCCCTCCTATAAGGATAGTCAGGCGGACACCGATTTTTGCTTGCACCTTCCCTGCAATAATCATTGCAAATGGCACCAAGCCAAGCGAAAGGGTGAATGCGATATTTGCTTGCGGGGTCGTGTAGTGAAAAAGTTCAATCAGCCGAGGCTGAAACACGCTCCATGCGTATGCGGAGCCAACAATTAGGTTTGCGACAAAGCTTACGATTATTATGAGCCAACGATTTTGAGTTTTCAATATTTGTGACCAACCTTTCTGAGAGAAAAAGCCTATCATAATCGTCTTTTTTTGTCAACAAATTTTGCTGCAGACATATCGGACACAGAAGAGCTTTTGCGGCAAAATTACAAGATACATTTATGATGCAATTTTAGGAGAGAATTATCCGTCTTATTATACTTACTCAAGCAGGGGAATTAGACAGTAACCAATTTTAGAGGAGGAACGCTCGTGAAAGAGAAATTACTGCGTCCGCTTGCCCTGACTATAGTGGCGGCACTGCTTGTTTCGGTACTTGCCGGTTGCAATAGGGATGGTGGCGGCGACACACCTACGGACTCTCCCGGTAGCGCGCCCGGCACCGCTGCTGATGCCCCGGATTATATTTTTGTGCCAGAATTCGTAACGTTCCCCCCAGACATGTCGGACATAGCCAATATCTCTTTTTTTAATCAGCGCATTTATTTTTCCACAACGTATTGGACGGACGAGGGGGAGAGTTTAACCAGGCTCTTTTCCATGGATGTTGACGGCACCGGCGTGGAAGAGCTCGTCGGCTTTAGCCCTGCCGAGCTGCCGGAAGGCTCCACGGGGGGCTTTATGATCCAAGCCTTGAGCAACGATGCCGACGGAAACATCTGGGTGGCTGAAAATGGGATGTTCTGGGGCTTTGACCTGCCCGAAGACGAGGATGTAGACCCGGAGGATATGTGGCAGTTCCAATCCCCTATAGGCAGCATAACGCTGGTGCGCAAGCTTGACGGCACCGGAGCGGAGCTGTTGTCTTTTGACATCAGCGGCCTTGGTGATCCTGATGCTGGGCCTTTCGACCAATTTTTTGTCTCCGGGTTGACTGTTGACGGCGACGGCAACATCTTTGTCGCATCCAACCGTACGATTTTTGTGCTTGACAGCAATGGCGCTTTGCAGTTCACGCTCGAGGCTCCAAACTGGATTGAACGCCTTGCCCGCTTCGACGACGGCAGTGTCGCACTTGCCGGTTTTTTGGAAACGGGCGCCGGAATACGGATGATTGATACCGAAACCGAGGAGTGGGGCGAAGACGTAGAGTTCCCGGATGTAGTCACGTTTGTGCGCCATGCTTTTGCCGGCGGCGGCGAATTCGAAGCCTTGTTCAGCGACAATGCCCACCTATACGGCATTGAGGCTGGGACGGGAGAGGCTGTCAGGCTGCTCAACTTGATAGACAGCGACATCCAGGGCGACAGTCTGTTCGAAACCTACATCCTGCCGGATGGCCGCATACTGGCAATTACCCGTTCGTTCGGGGCGGGCGGCACAGCCTTTGAACTGGTGCTACTCACCCCGATGCCCTATGGGAGCGTGCCTGAGAGGACTGTAATCACCCTGGGGACTATGAACCTTCATTGGAGGCTTCGTACCGCTGTCGTGGATTTCAACAGAGCGAGCAGCACGCACCGCATCCAAGTGCTGGACTTTTCTGAGTTTAACACGGCAGACGACATGACGGCGGGACTAACCAGGCTGACTACTGAAATACTCGCCGGGAGAGTCCCCGACATGCTGGAAATGTCCGCCCTGCCGTTCAGGCAGTACGTGGCGAGAGGCCTGCTTGTAGATTTATATGATTTCATAGACGCCGACCCCGAGCTTAGCAGGGACGACTTTATGGAAAGCGTTTTCCGCGCGTCGGAAGTCGACGGAAGCCTCTACCAAGTCTTCACGTCGTTTACGATAAACACCCTGCTCGGCAGCCCGGAGGTTCTCGGCGAGGGCATGGGCTGGACTTTCGATGAGTTTAGGGATGTGCTCAGGGCAAACCCGCAGGCGGACATACCCTTAGGGGCGTTTATGACAAACCGTTCTTTCCTGTCGCGCATGATTCAAATGAACGTTGATGATTTTGTCGATTGGAATAATGGGACCGTTAACTTTGAAAGCGACGATTTCATACAGCTGCTCGAGCTTGCCGACTTATTCCCTGCAGAGCCGGACTCTGCGGATTTTACCGCTTGGTTGGATGCTGAAATGATTTCCGAGGGCAGGCAGATAATGATTGCGGACATGTTCGGAGAATTTGGGCGCATCCAGTTGAACATGGCGTTTTTCGGCGGGGACATAGTATTCAAGGGATTCCCATCGTCCACCGGAGTCGGCCAGCACGCCTTGGCGCTGTGGGGCGGCATCGCCATAACTAGCCCGGGTGAGAACCAGCAGGCGGCTTGGGAATTCGTCCGCTCCATTTTATCCGAGGAATGGCAATATGAGGCATTGCAGATGGGCGGCGGCCTGCCAACGAACAGGGCCGCATTCGACCGCACTCTTGAGAGAACCATGACCCCCAGCTTCTGGATGGACGAGGATGGCAACGAAGTGGAAATGCCTCAGGCTACGTGGGGTACGATGGGCAGCGATGTCTTTATAACAGTCTATGCGATGACACAAGACGAGGCAGACCAGCTGATGGAGTTAATTGACGCAGTATCCGGCATGACGAGCGTGGAGACGAGCCTTATGAACATCGTAAATGAAGGTGCGGACGACTTTTTCGCAGGTAGGAGGACAGCTCAGGATGCCGCAAGGGTCATACAGAGCCGCGCATCGATTTTCATTGCGGAGCAGACTTAATGCGGCTTGATATTCCCTGTTGACTTTTAAAAAGATTTGGTGTAAATTATTCCCACTGGACAAGGGCGTTCATCAGATGGTGTGGGCATTGGCTGGGTTTTGATATTTTAGTCACAATCCGTCCATGCCGGGCGTCATGTGGTGTGCGCCCTTAGCAGTGCCGCTTATTAAGGAGGACGACATGAGCAACAAAATAGTGCTTGCCTATTCCGGTGGGCTTGACACCACCGTTATCATACCCTGGCTTAGGGAAAACTATGAAGGCTGTGAGATAATCGCCTGCTGCGTAGACATCGGGCAGTGCGGCGACTATGGCGCATTGCAGGAAAAAGCGCTCAAAATAGGCGCAAACAAAGTGTCTGTAATAGACGCCAAGGAAGAATTCATGACCGACTACATCTTCCCGATGCTCAAAGCAAATGCCGTTTACGAAGGAAAGTATCTGCTGGGAACATCGGTT
Organism: Oscillospiraceae bacterium; assembly: GCA_009787995.1. GTDB lineage: Bacteria > Bacillota > Clostridia > Oscillospirales > Oscillospiraceae > WRMH01. The sequence goes on along the minus strand of WQSH01000017.1, from coordinate 25,494 downwards.
GCGCGCCCCCTGATTGCAAAAAAATTCGTAGACCTCGCACTTGCCGAAAACGCTGACGCCATCTGCCACGGCGCAACGGGCAAGGGCAACGACCAAATAAGGTTTGAACTCACAATAAAAGCTTTCACGCCTTGGATAAAAATCATCGCCCCATGGCGCATCTGGGATATAAAATCTCGTGAAGACGCCATGGAGTTTTTGGAAAAACGAGGCATCGAAGTCCCGATGACGAAGGAAAACAGCTATAGCCGCGATGAAAACCTGTGGCACTTGAGCCACGAAGGCTTGGAGCTCGAAGACCCAGCACAGGAGCCGAATTACAGGCGCTTGCTTCAGCTGAGCGTCCCACCCGAGGACGCACCTGACACTCCCGAATATGTGGAGCTATATTTTGAAAAAGGCATCCCCACCAGGCTGGGCGAGGTGGCTATGCCCCCCGTCGCATTGATGGAGGCGCTGAACAAAATCGGAGGCAGAAACGGCATCGGCATAGCCGACATAGTTGAGAACAGAGTCGTCGGCATGAAATCCCGCGGAGTTTATGAAACTCCCGGCGGCACGATACTGTATGCGGCGCACAGGGAACTTGAAAGCCTCTGCATCGATAGGCAGACAGAGGTTTATAAAGCCAATGTCGGGCTCGAACTGGCGGAGCTTATTTATACCGGCGAATGGTTTTCTCCGCTCCGTGAAGCGCTCTCTGCATTCGTTGACAAAACACAGGAAACAGTCACAGGCTCGGTCAAGCTCAAGCTCTACAAAGGCAACGTAATCCCGGCAGGCGTTGAGTCGCCGTACTCGCTGCATAATTTGGAACTCTCCAGCTTTGCCACAGGCGACTTGTACGACCACAAGGATGCGGAGGGCTTCATCAATCTGCTTGGACTTCCCATGACTGTCCGCGCACTGATGAAAAAGGAGCTGGAAAAGAACCTCAAAAAGGAGCCTGGTGCAAAGTGAAACTATGGGGCGGACGTTTTGGCGGACAGGTAAATGAACAAGCAAACCACTTCCATTCATCTATTTCTTTCGACCAAAAGCTTTACAAAGAGGATATACTCGGCAGCATAGCCCATGCGAAGATGCTTGGGCGGCAAGGGATAATCCCAAATTCTGACGCTGAGGGGCTCGTCGGGGCGCTAAGGGGCATTTTGGCGGATATCGAAGATGGCAGGCTGCAGATTGACACAGCCGCCGAGGATATACACTCATTCGTCGAAGCCGAACTTACCTCGCGCATCGGCGACGCCGGCAGGCGCTTGCATACGGGCAGGAGCAGGAACGACCAAGTGGCCTTAGACATGAGGATGTATGTTAAGGGTGAGATAGGCGAGGTAAATGCGTTGCTCCATGATTTGCTTGACACACTATTGAATCTGGCGAAACGGCACACAGGCACCATCATGCCCGGGTTCACGCACCTACAAAAGGCGCAGCCCATAACATTGGCGCACCACCTGCTGGCGTATTTCCAAATGTTCAAGCGCGATTGCGAGCGGCTCGTCGATTGCCGCACAAGGACTGACATAATGCCGCTCGGCGCAGGTGCGCTTGCGGCGACCGTCTACCCTATCGACAGGGAACATGTTAGGGAACTCCTAGGATTTTCCCACATAACGGCAAACAGCTTGGATGCCGTATCCGACAGGGATTTTTGCATTGAGTTTGTCTCATGTATGTCCATGATAATGATGCATTTAAGCCGTTTTTCAGAGGAACTCGTTTTGTGGTCGAATGACGCATTCGGCTTTATCGAGATATCAGACGCCTATTCGACAGGCTCTTCGATAATGCCACAGAAAAAGAATCCCGACATGGCGGAGCTAATCAGGGGCAAGACAGGCCGGGTTTATGGCAGCCTCATGGGTCTGCTGACCATGATGAAGGGTCTGCCGCTTGCATACAACAAGGATATGCAGGAGGACAAGGAGGCGGTCTTTGACGCAGCTGACACAGTGAGGTCGTGCCTCTCGGTATTTACAGGCATGTTAAAAACCACCGCCTTCAACAAGGACGCCATGTATAAAAGCGCCCTCGGCGGCTATACCAACGCCACTGATGCTGCCGACTGGCTAGTACGTAAGGGCGTCGCCTTCAGGGATGCGCACGAAATCATCGGCAAGCTGGTGCAATATGCCATCAGCAGGAAATCGACGCTTGAAGACCTATCGCTCAGCGAACTAAAAGATATCTCGGACATTTTTGACGAAACAATTTACCAAGCGATTTCCATAAAGGCTTCTGTAGACGCCAGAAAAATTGCGGGCGGCCCGGCTGAGGCCGCCATAACTGCAGCTATAAGGCAAGCGGAAGAGTTCTTGCGCTGGGAGGATGTATTCATTGAAAAAGCTGATTAGCGGGAAAGTCAGGGATGTGTACGAAGTTTCTGACGACAAATTGGCTATCGTCACAACGGACAGAATCTCCGCTTTCGATGTTATTTTGTCCAAATCCGTTGCAGGCAAGGGCAAAATCCTAAACGAGATTTCGTTATTCTGGTTCGATTATACAAAAAACATAATCCCAAACCACATATTGTCAAGTGATTCATGCGATATGCCTGCATTTTTTCGCACAGACGAATTTGCAGGACGCACGGTGCTGGTGAAAAAACTGAAAATATTGCCTTTCGAATGCATAGTAAGGGGCTACCTCTTTGGAAAGATGTGGGAGGCTTATTCCAGGAGGCAGCCCTTTTGCGGGAATGTTATCGAGGGGGATTACAGACAGGCGGAAAAGCTGTCCACACCATTATTCACCCCTTCGACCAAGGCACATGAGGGGCATGATGAATATGTGCCCTTTCAGTTTTTTCAGGACTGCCTTGGCGCTAAGTTGGCAAACAGAGTCAAGGATGTCAGCTTTGAGCTTTATGACAAATGCTACAAGCATGCATACAGCAAAGGGCTTATAATCGCCGACACGAAGTTCGAATTCGGCATCGATGCCGATGGGCAGCTCGTCCTTGCCGATGAAATTTTCACACCCGATTCCAGCAGATTCTGGAGCCTCGCCGACTATGAGATCGGCGCCTCCCCCAAGAGCTATGACAAGCAGTTCGTCAGGGATTGGTTGCAGAGCAATAAATCAAGAGGCGAAATGCAATTTAGCAATGTCCCCGACGATGTGCTGTGCAAAACGGCGGATATTTATTCAGAATGCTTAAGGAGGCTGACAGATGCCTGACCGCTACGAAAACCCACTGTGTAAAAGATATGCAAGCCGTGAAATGCAGCGCATTTTCTCGGACGACACAAAATTCTCCACATGGCGCAAACTATGGATTGCCCTCGCCGAGAGCCAGCGCGAGCTTGGGCTTGAAATCAGCGAGAAGCAGATTGCAGAGATGAAATCGCATGTCAGCGACATAAATTACGAGTCTGCGGCCAAGCATGAGGCGGAGACTCGGCACGACGTGATGGCGCACATCCTCGCATATGGCGAGCAATGCCCCTCTGCCAAGCCCATTATCCACCTGGGGGCGACCTCCTGCTATGTGGGCGACAACACCGACATCATCTTGCAGCGCACCGCACTATTGCTGGTGAAAAAATTGCTCATAAACGCCATAGGCAACCTAGCAGGCTTTGCGCAAACACATAAAGCCCTCCCCTGCCTCGCTTTCACACATTTTCAAGCGGCTCAGCCCACAACAGTCGGAAAGCGTGCAACGCTCTGGATACATGATTTGCTGACAGACCTCGAGCAGCTGGACTTCGCATTGGGGAACCTAAAATTGCTGGGCTGCAAGGGCACGACAGGCACGGGGGCCAGCTTCCTCTCGCTCTTTGACGGCGACCACGGCAAAGTTAAGGCATTGGAGCAGAAAATAGCCGCTAAAATGGGTTTTGAGAAGATTTTTGCAATCAGCGGCCAGACTTATTCCAGAAAGGTCGATTACTACACGCTGTCCGTACTCTCAGGCATCGCACAGAGCGCATATAAGTTTTCCAACGACATACGCCTGCTGTCGCACATGAAGGAACTTGAAGAACCGTTTGAGTCAGGCCAAATCGGATCCAGCGCAATGGCATATAAGCGCAACCCCATGCGGAGCGAGCGCATCGCATCGCTCGCCAGGTACGTGACTGTGGACGCCCTCAACCCCGCTTTGACGGCAAGCAGCCAATGGCTGGAGCGCACTCTGGACGATTCGGCAAACAAACGCATTTCCATTCCCGAGGCATTTCTTGCGGTTGACGCAATTTTGTCTCTGGTAATAAATATCTCGGGCGGGCTCACTGTATACCCCAACATAATCAGGAAGCACCTGGACGAGGAACTGCCCTTCATGGCGACGGAAAACATCCTAATGCACTGCGTCAAAAAGGGCGGCGACAGGCAGGCTCTCCATGAAAAAATCCGTGTGTACTCGATAGAGGCGGCAAATAAAATCAAATTGGAAGGCGGGGAAAACAATTTAATATCCCGCATCCTCTCCGACGGCGATTTTGGGCTCACGCGGGGCGAGTTAGACTCCATTATGCAAGCCGAAAACTTCACGGGCAGGGCAAAGGAGCAGACGGAGGAGTTTTTGTCGGAAGTGGACATGATTTTGGATGACAACAAGGATTTGCTGGGTGCAGACATAAAAATCACAGTTTGACAGGGGGATAATAACATGCTTACTGCAGTAGTTGGTATCAACTGGGGAGATGAAGGCAAGGGACGTATGGTGGATTTACTGTCGGAGAGCTTCGACGTAATCTGCCGTTATCAAGGCGGGAACAACGCCGGGCACACGGTGGTCAATGACAAAGGCAAATTTATCCTAAACCTATTGCCATCAGGCATTTTGCGCGACGACGCCGTAAATGTCATGGGCGGCGGCATGGTGATTGACATAGCTCATCTATGTGGAGAAATTGAGTCACTCACAAGCAAGGGCATTAAGTTGAGCCCTGAAACCCTGAAAATCAGTGACAAGGCTTTTATTTGCATGCCCCATCACATATTGCAGGATATTTTGGAAGAAGAGCGTCTTCTGGACAAGAAATTCGGCTCCACCCGCAGGGGCATCGCTCCGGTATATGGCGACAAATATATGAAAAGAGGCCTCAGGATGGGCGATCTGCGGGACTTTGAAAGCCTGAAGCGCAAGCTCGCCGACATTGTTGAGTGGAAAAACCTGACGCTCAAGGGATATGGCGAAGGTAAGGCAGATCTGCCCGAGACTTTGCGCTGGTTGGATGAGCATGGCTCCAAGCTCCTGCCGTATATCACCGACACATCGGAATATCTGCTTGATGCCGTTTCCGCAGACAAAGACATCCTCTTTGAGGCCCAGCTGGGCGCACTTAGGGATATAGACTATGGTATCTACCCATATACCACCTCATCCCACACCCTAGCTTCATATGCGACCACGGGGGCAGGCATCCCCGGCGTTAAAACGCAGCGTGTGATTGGCGTCATGAAAGCCTATTCCAGCTGCGTGGGCGAGGGGCCGTTCACTGTAGAGATGGACGGCAAGGAGGCCGAGGCATTGCGCGAGGCAGGGGCGGAATATGGTGCGGCGACAGGCAGGCCGCGCAGGGTAGGCGCATTCGACGTCCCGGCCAGTCGCTACGGGGTGCAGATGCAAGGCGCAGACGAGCTTGCGCTAACCAAAATGGATGTGTTATCATACATGGATAAAATCCCCGTCTGCGTTGCATACGAAGTGGACGGCAAAAAAGTAGACCGCTTCCCCACCGATGACAGACTCACTAGGGCAAAGCCGATTTTCGAATATCTGGAAGGTTTCAAGTCCGATATATCCAAATGCAGAAAAACCAGCGAACTCCCCGATGCGGCGCTGAAATACATCCGCTTTGTCGAGGATGCTGTTGGCTGCACGATTAAATATGTATCGGTAGGGGCAGGACGGGACGATTATTTTGTATTGGAGTAGGTCGTGTTTGAAAAATCAGCGCATTTGGCAAAATTGTCATATTTTTTGCCGGATGTGGCGTTTTCCCGCAGGAATAATTGCTTTATTTCAAGGGGAAACAACGAAATATGACAGAAAATAGGGCATTTTGACGAATGTGATGATTTTTCAAGCACGCCCTAGCACATACTAAAGAAAGAAGGTATAAAATGAAAGCATATCTATCACTGGAAGACGGCACGGTTTTTGAAGGCAAATCATTTGGCTCACAAAATGACGCCATCGGAGAAATTGTTTTCACCACAGGCGTCGTCGGCTATTTGGAAACCCTGACCGACCCCAGCTACTATGGTCAAATTATCCTTCAAACCTTCCCGCTCATAGGCAACTATGGCATCATCCCTGCGGATTTTGAAAGCTCCGGCATCTCGGCGTCTGCATACATAGTAAAAGACCCGTGTCATGAACCCTCCAACTTTAGAAGCGAAGGCACTCTGGACAGCTTTTTAAAGGAAAACGGCGTTGTCGGGCTGTATGGCATCGACACTAGGGCGCTAACAAAAATTATTCGGGAAAAAGGCGTTATGAACGGAAAAATCACGATGTCTCCGCCAACGGACGCCGATTGTGCAGATGCACAGAGCCATGCGGCAGCCCGCGCCGTCGCATCCGTATCGTCAAGCACGATAGAGAAACTAAGCGATGGCTCCCATCGTATCGCCTTGATGGATTTCGGCGCAAAGCGGGGCATATCCAAACAGCTAATGGATCGGGATTGCGAAGTGTGGTCGTTCCCATACGATACGCCCGCAAATGAAATAATGAAAACCTCCCCACAGGGCATAATGCTCAGCAATGGCCCCGGCGACCCGGCAGACCCTGCAAACAAGGGGATTGTTGATGTGGTCCGAGCGCTTTCCGAAACAGGCGTGCCTATTTTCGGCATCTGCTTAGGGCATCAATTCTTGGCGATGGCGCATGGCTACAAAACGACAAAGCTGAAATTCGGGCACAGGGGCGCCAACCAGCCTGTCAAGGATTTGCGCACGGGTCGCACCTTTATAACAAGCCAAAACCACGGCTATGCTGTGGTAGGAGGTGACAACAGCTCGTTTATCAACGTTAACGACGGCACAAATGAGGGCATGGATTACGGAGCTTCATTTTCTGTGCAGTTTCACCCTGAAGCCTGCGGCGGCCCGCTGGACACGGCTTTCTTGTTTGACCGTTTCATTGAGAGGTTAGGTTAGGGCATAATATGAATGAATGCGTATTGGTACTTGATTTTGGCGGGCAATACAAAGAACTCATCGCCGGCACGGTCAGAGGCTTGTCTGTTTTTTCCGAGATAAGGCCAGGCGGTATGCCCGTGGAAGAAATCAAGGCGCTCTCCCCTATCGGCATCATTTTGACAGGCGGCCCAAACAGTGTTTACTTGCCCGATTCGCCTAAGTGCGACCCCGAGCTGTTTAATCTGGGAATCCCGCTCCTTGGCATTTGCTATGGGATGCAGCTAATGTGCCATATGCTCGGAGGCGAGGTTTCCCCCGGCATTAAAGGCGAATATGGCCGCATCCCCATCATACCAGCCGACTCGTCAAAAGCTCCTTTCAAAGCTCTCATGAGCCATAGGGATGCTGTAACGAAGCTGCCCGACGGTTTTTGCGCAACAGCGCACACCGCTTCCTGCATTGCGGCTTGTGAGGACGCTGAAAAAAAGTTGTATGGCGTGCAGTTTCACCCTGAGAGCAAACACACCGACGGCGGAATGGCAATTATCGAGAAGTTCTTGTTTGAAATATGCGGCGCAACAGGCGGCTACAAGCTGGACGACTACATAGATTTGCAGATAAGTGCAATAAGGCGGAAAGTTGGCGACCAAAATGTGCTGCTCGCACTTTCGGGCGGAGTCGATTCATCGGTTTGTGCCGCCCTGCTGACGAAAGCCATCCCCGGTTGCCTTACCTGCATATTCGTTGACCATGGCTTGATGCGCTTAAATGAGGGTGATGAAATTGAGCGGGCGTTCTCGAAACGCAAGTTGCAATTTATTCGTGTGAATGCGCAAGAGCGATTCCTTTCAAAACTAAAAGACGTCGCTGACCCCGAGGCAAAGCGCAAAATCATAGGGGAGGAGTTCATCCGTGTTTTTGAGGAGGAAGCCGCAAAGCTGGGAGATATTCCCTTCCTTGCCCAAGGCACAATCTACTCCGATATCGTAGAATCAGGCGGCAAGCATGGCGCCACAATAAAGAGCCACCACAATGTAGGCGGGCTGCCTGAAAACCTAGCCTTTTCCGAGATTATCGAGCCGCTTTCCGGACTGTTTAAAGACGAGGTTCGCATTTTGGGCAGGAAACTGGGGCTCCCAAAGCCTCTCGTAAGCCGCCAGCCTTTCCCCGGCCCGGGGCTTGCCTTGCGCATCGTGGGCAAGATAACGTTTGAAAAGCTGGAGGTGCTGCGGAAAGCCGACGCAATTGTCCGTGAGGAGCTGGACGGCATTAGGCGCAAGCCCGACCAATATTTCGCAGTACTGACCGACACCCACACAGTAGGGGTAAAGGGCGACGATAGGACGTACGATCCGGTAATCGCAATCAGGGCGGTAGAGACAGGAGACTTCATGACCTGCGAATACTCCCCCCTGCCGCACAGGGTTTTAGGCAGGATGTCTTCTAGAATAACAAACGAGATACCCTCTGCCAGCCGTGTTGTTTACGACATCACTTCCAAACCCCCGGGAACTGTGGAGTGGGAGTAAGAAAACTGGCGTAAAGAATGTTGATTTTGCGGGGTTTGTAGCCTGTCGATAACCGCCGTGGCAACATTGCTTATAAATCCATACGAAAAGAGCTAACTGGTTTTGAATGCCGGCTAGCTGCCACAAGACCGATAAACTGCCCCCCATACATAACGAAGTCATAGAGGATATGAAAAATATGATGCAGGGGTATGTCGAGGACAAGATGACTTATGGAGCAGTCGTGGCGAAATTCTATACGCTAATTCATCATTACAAGGCCGGTTATGGCACAGAGCAGTTGATGCTGTTTTGAAAGAAAGGTGAGACTTTAATGCTACAAGAATTTAGCATATCCACCCCACGGGAGAATTTTTACAACATTACAAGCAAAGTGCGGGAGGCTATTTCCGCAAGCGGCATAAAAGGCGGCATAGCCGTGGTGTTTTGCCCGCATACAACGGCAGGAATTACCATAAACGAAAACGCCGACCCGGATGTTGTCCATGATATGCTTTTAGGCCTTACAAAAGCCTACCCTGACCGGACAGAGTTCCGGCATGGCGAAGGAAACAGCGCAGCACATTTGAAAGCTACCGCCGTAGGTTCAAGCGTTACGGTGATTATAACTGATGGGAATCCCGCATTAGGCACTTGGCAGGGTATTTACTTTTGTGAGTTCGACCCGCCACGTAACAGGAGATATTATGTGCAGGTGATAGGAACATGAACCAAAACCACCCAACAGTGTAGCATAGGAGCATATTGTCCGTTGGGTGAACAAACGATGTATTCATTGGCTCCCTGCGGGGTGGTTGAGTTCTCAGAGATAACGACCAGCAGTACCATCGTAGCATTTTATTACAAAAACCGCAACTTAATTGTTCACCACTTCCGCTCCGCTCGCCGCAGACAGGATATCTCCGACTCCGAAGGGCTCCTGTCCAAATCTGCCGTGATAATCGCTGCCTCCGGTCAGAAAAAGGCCGAAGCAGTCGGCTAGCGATGAAATGGTTCTTTTATCCTCTGCGCTGTTTGAAGGGTGATTTAGCTCCAGCCCATCAAGCCCCAGTTCGCAAAGATCCGGCACCAGCCAGAAATTCCGTTGCTGCCCTGCGTGAGCCAGCACGGCCAGCCCGCCGGCCTCCTTGATTGCCCGCACCGCATCAAAAACATCTATGTACTCGATGTCAAAGTCGCAAATGCCGCCGTTCTTGAACGTGTTTTCATAGAATCTTCCAAACAGTTCAGTCACCTGCCCTGTTTTATACAGCCAATCCATGATATGCTGCTTGTAGAGGTACTTTCCGTCAGCTCGTCCGATTTTGGACAGGTCAATATCATAGCCGGATTTAATCAAAATTCCGGCCTGCTCTTCGGAACGCCGGTTGCGGGCCTCCAGCATTGGCAAAGTGAGAGCCATGACGATTTCCGGCTTCTTTATGCCATAGCCCAGAACATGAGCCTTTGTCCCCGTTTTGCGGTGCGATGCAGACAGCTCAACGCCGCCAATCACTGAAATGTTTGCAGACGCAGGCATTTGCTGCAGATGCGACAACGTATCATGGTCTGTAATTGCTATGGCGTCCAGGCCTTTTTCCTCCGCCTGGTCTATGAGCTGCTCTATACTGTCGCTACCGTCGGACACTGTGGAGTGCATATGCAAATCTGCCTTCATGATACCAGCTCCATTTGCTTCGTAACTATATTATAACTCTTGTCCGCAACCACCTTCATTGCATTGTAATCATGAAAAACGCCCAGAATGATGGAACCTTGGCTCTTTAGTTCTTTTATAAGCTCCAGCACCCTCGTTTTTGAATTTGGGTCAAGCGAAGCCGTCGGCTCATCCAGAAGGACAAGGCGGGGTTTTGTTATGATGCCGTATATTATATTCAGCCTCTGCTTCTCGCCTCCGCTGAACGTGGACGGATACATATTCCACAGGCTTTCCGGAATCCCCACCATTTCCAAGAGGCTCTCGGCTCTCTTTACGGCCTCTGCACGCCCAATCCCCCTGTTTATCAGCGGCTCGCACAGAATCTCGATTGCCGCAATCCTGGGGATAACATGAAAAAACTGCGACACATATCCAATCTCATTTACCCTTAGCAAGCGCATGTCTTGCAAGTTCATATTAGCCAAATCGTGCGTTACGTTATTTTTGTCCGTGTAATAGATATTTCCGGAGGTCGTCAAGTATGTTCCGTACACACATTTAAGCAGGGACGATTTCCCCTTGCCGCTGGGCCCGATGACGGCAAGCATCTGTCCGGGCTCTACCGACAAGCTAACCGAATCTAAGCAGTTGATTGTCTCCCTATTGCCAACGTGCATAGTAAAAGTTTTTGAAAGATTATTAATATTAAGCATTTTATCCGTTCCTTTTCAGATTAATGAATGCACAAGTGTTTGCGTGAATGGATGCTGGGGGTCTTCCAGAATTTGGTCTGTGAACCCATGCTCCACAATCTGCCCGTCGAGCATTACTATGGTTCTGTCAGAAAGCATCCGTATCACTGCCAAGTCGTGGCTTACGACGATGATGGAAATATTGAATTTCTTCTGCACCATACGAATCAAGTCAAGCACCTTTGCCTGCACGGAAAGGTCTAGGCCTGTAGTGACCTCATCAAGAAGCAGCACGGGCGGATTGTTTGCGATAGCCTTTGAAATCTGGACACGCTGCTGCATCCCCCCTGAGAAATTCTTAGGCGGCTCCTTCACCCTGTTTACAGAGATTTCCATATGCTCAAGCAGCTCGAATGTGCGGCTTTGCATAGCAGAAACATTCCTATGCCCGGCGGCAATCAGCTTTTGAGCTATGTTCCCGCCGTTTGAAAAATCCATCAGCAACCCTAAGAGCGGGTTCTGATACACCATGCCCAGCAGATTGTTGCGGATAGCCCGCTGCTGCTGGCTAGACACGCTAAAAATGTTAGTCTTACCGTCTTCATACGCATTTAAGAACGTTTGCCCCGACGTCGCCTCCCGGTCAAAATACAAAGTTTTCATCAACGTCGATTTGCCCGAGCCGGACTCGCCGACCACGCCCAAAACCTCAGAATGATACAGGGAGAACGACACATTGCGCACAGCCCATACAGTTTTGCACTTTGGGCAACGATTCTTATCAAGCGATTTATCCGAATCAATGCAGTACACACAGCCGTCGCCGTACCTGACCGTGAGTTCATTTACATTCATTACTTGTTGCATTTGATTTATTCCTTTCCGCATTTTTGCCGCAAAAACCGGAATCAGAGCATTGGAAATACCTCTCACCGCTTTCTGCATCAAATATCTCGTCAAAAAACACGCCGGTTGCGCCGCATATGCTGCATGCCCGCCCCTCGGTCTCTTCGATTTCAAATTTATAATCTTCAAAATCCAGTGGCACGACTCTTGTATGCGGCGGCACCGCATAAATCATTTTCTCACGCCCTGCGCCAAATAAGTACAGGCAATCGGCATCATCGAGCTTTAGCGTGTCGTACCTGGGTATCGGGCTTGGCGACATGACATATCTGTCGTCCACCATGACGGGGTATGCTGCGCCCATCGTTATTTTGCCATACCGCATGATTTGCTCATAGAGCAGAAGCCAAGCTGCGCTGTACTCTGAGTCTGCGTGCATTTTGCGCGCTTTCAGCTCGCTTCGCTCGACATACCTCAAAGGTTCGGGCATCGGAACTTGAAGCACAAGCACCTGGCCTTCAGTTAGCTTCTCCTCTGGAATTCTATGCCTCGATTGGATTACGTCAGCTTTTTCCGTGTCTGTGGTTATCTCCACGCCCGTGCATTCGTGTACGAATTTTTTGATGCTAACTGCGTTGACACTGTCGTCGCTGCCTTGGTCTATGACCTTCAGGACATCGTTTGGGCCTATAATGGAGAGTGTAATCTGTATGCCCCCTGTGCCCCATCCTCGTCCGATGGGCAGTTCCCTGGAGCCGAAGGGAACCTGATATCCGGGGATTGCGATGGCCTTGATAATCGCCCTTCTTATTTCACGTTTTGAAACTTCGTCTAAGAATGCGAAATTATAATCATTGTTCTCATTCATACGCCTGCATCCTCTAGCCTTTCTTTTCGGCAGTTTCGTTTGCCTTGCGGGTTTTTCTTATGTTATCCAGCTTGGACTGGTATGTGACATAGTGGGGGAGCTTGAGATGGGAAATAAACCCTGACATTTCAAGCGCTTCGCCGTGAAGCAACACAAATTCCTCATCATTTGGGGGGCTGTTTGGCGTGGGGTAGTTTAGGGCGCAATCCAATATTGACATGGCAATCGCCTTTGTTTCAGCTCTGCCGAATGCAAGCCCATAACCTACATCAATCTCCAGTTCATCCAATTCCTGCTCAGAGCTTTTGTGGCTGGAGACAAATGATTCCACCTCTGTAAAAAATATTTCACCAAGCACCATGCTCTCGTTTTCGTCCAAAATATATTTAATTTCGACTTCCACATGACCACTGCGCAGCTCGCCGATTGTGGGGTGAGCCATGAACCCATAGCCCCTGAGTCCCGCATAAGATACGCCGCTTACGAAGCCCGTATCCGCCCTGAAAAGAGTTTGAAGCCTTGCGCTCCTTGAAGCGGGAAACATAAGTTTGTTTTTTGTGATATCCATTGGCTCGGTGTCGTCAGGCTCATATGCGACCATCAGGTTTTCCTTTTTCAGCAAATCTGAAACACGCTCCGCCCTCATGTCCACCTCTTCGCCGCCGATGCTTGAAAAATATTGCTCTCTAAAAGAACGCAATTCACCCTCATCCTCGTCCCGCAATCGGAAATTCAAAAGCCTATGGGTATAATCGTAAGAAGCGCCTAGTATCTGCCCCAGCGGGATATCCTTGAAAGCCGAAGAGATCCTTCTGGAAAGGCGCATGTTCTTGCAGTCGATCGTCAGGCTCGTATGTGTTTGCGAGAGGGTGGAGCGATAAGCCCTCATCAAAAAAACGGCCTCCTCAAGGCTGCCCTCGCTTTGCTTAAATGCAATGGCCGCATACTCGGGCGCATAAAAGCCCGCCTCGCACATAATCCTGTCAATCAGCTGCTTTGCCCTGTTGATAATAGCATCTATCTCCAAAACCGCCGAACCGTCGCTACGTGACAGCTTCAGCAGTTCAACAGAACTCTCTATAGCGTCCTGCCCGCCCTTTACAGCTACATATGCCATTTAGATTGCCTCCCTATAGAATTTTGTCCGACGGGAAACCGCCAGTATCTCACCTTGAGGGTCTGCGAAAATAAGTTCGAAACCCTTAGGGTATTCAATGTCCAGCTTAGCAACCTTGCTTAAGCAATCCGCAATGCGCTTGTCTAGCTGGCAAGTGGCCTTTCCGTTTATGCCGGGGCCCTCGGCGGTAATCTTCTCGTCTCCGCCAATACTCGGCACCGCGACAATGACTGTAGCACCTTTGTGCGGGTCAAGCAAGGTGCCCTGGGGTATTTCTTCAAAAGCATCGAAGTTTGCGGCATCTTTGATTATAACAAAATTCGCTTTTTCAATGCCTACGCAATTGGCATAGGTCATCTCTTTTATGTCGCAGGCAAAAACCTTGTCGCCGTGGACGTAAAAGGACACAGTATTATCCAAAAAAACAAAGCATAACGCTTTTATCGCCGCATCGTCGCCATCAGGCAGAGGCCCTCCTCCGCCGCTTTTTAAACTATATGTTTTAAAAGGGTGGGAAAAAGCGTTGACAATGCTCTTGAACATCCGCTGGGTGCCCAAGGCATCATGAACATCGGATATGCCCTCCATATTACTCCTCCATAATGTTGAAATTAACTTTTGTTGACATGGCAATTTTTGAGTCCTGCGCGCGCTTTTCGCAAAGCTTTGATTCCCACGACCCCAGTTTATCAAGGATTTGCCCCTTTTCGGGCAAATCCGCATTCATTGCGGCGTCTATGACTGCCATTGCATAGACCTTTTCCAAATCGTCTCCCAAGGCGGCGGCAAACCCCTTTATGTTACCGATAGCCACCATGCATTCACAGGCAAGGGCTTCTCCCGCATAAAACAGGCTGTTTCTCGCACTTTCCCTGAGCTTGAGCACAACCAACGTTTTTTTAGGCTTTTTCAGGACAGCCACATCATGCTGCGCCTCCAAATGAGTGCCAAAGCTTATGACCTCGGAGCTTTCCGTAAAATTCAAAATTCGGAACAACTGTTTCTTTTCCATATACTCAGCTCCGTCTTGCCGCAGCATGTAATTTGGGGTGATTCAGAACAGACATGACAGCCCCTCTTTTTATTGCCGTGGTTATGTTAGGGTGCGACCCTGAGCCGTCCACCAGTATTAAATCAGCCACTTTCCCCTCTGCGATAGAGCCGACTTCTTCATAAATGCCCAGAGCCCTAGCCGGAGCGGATGTTACGAGATTGACGCAGTCATATAGAGGCATATCGAAATCCCTATGCAGTTTGAACACAGCCTGCATCATGGAGGGCGGATAGTAGTCGGAGCATAGCATTGAGATGCAGCCGTCCAGAATTCCCTCGGTAGCGGACAAGTTTCCTGAATGCGATTTGCCCATGAGCACATTCGCAGCGCCGCCCAGAGTCTCCATTCCTGCCTGCGTTGCGTACCGGGCGACGCCAAGTTCCACGGGGAACTCGCTGATAGTGGCTCTGAGGGAGTTTTTTACAAAATCCACTTTTTCAGTGCTATCGTCGTCGTGTGAGGCGATTGCGACACCCATGCTGTTGGCGAACTTCGCTATTTCAATCAATGTTTCGTCGGGCAGCTTCTTAACATTCATGCGCGCTTGAAACAGCCTTTCAACCTCTTCCTCGCCATAGGAGGAGTTGTAAGCTTTTATAGACGCTTTTGCCTCTTCGATATCCCTGTATTGCCCTTGCCCCGGAGTGTGGTCCATAAAGGACAAGAGGGCGACGTCTCCGCTTGCCAGCATATCCATCAGCTCGGGAACAGCCTCGATATTTGTTATGTCAAAGCGGATATGCAGCCTATGGTTTATTAAGCGGGATGCTTTGCTCGCATTTGCGATTTCCCTGACGACCTTCTCCAAACCGTCGCTTTCCCGCAACGTTTTTTTCTTCGTAGATGAAATAATCGGCTTCCACATGGACAGGGATTGGTACATGGTGGTTATGCCATTGTTGATGAGCTGCTTTTCCTGCTCCCGCAAAGCAAAGGCAATATCCATGAAAGTGCCCGGCCTTGGCTCTATTACCTGCTCGATATGATCGGAATGTATGTCTATGAACCCCGGCATGAGATAGCCGCCTTCTGCGTCGATGACATCCCCATGGCTCGATGTGGAGTCAATTCTGCTGATTAAACCATCCTCCAAGGCTATGCAGGTGTTCTCTGCGATTTCATTCGGCAAAACTAAATTTACGTTTACAATATTAATCTGATTTTCCATTTTTATCCAAGTCCCTTCAATTTGCGTTTTAGTATGTTAGTTGATATTTCAAATGCGTATGTAAAAAGCACGACAGCGAAGACGGCGACCCATGCTCTGCCAAACCTGTTGCTGCCAAATGCCATCGCAATGATATGCCCTATCCCGCCTGCGCCGACCACTCCCAAAATTGTAGCACCATGGAAATTCGTCTCGAAGTTGACGGTCAGCCAGGCAATCACCATTGTAAGCGCAGAGGGCAAGATGGCCGAGAAGAAGATTTTTATCCGGTTTGCGCCCGTGGCCTCCAAGGCTTCCAGCGTTCCTGAATCCACCTCTTCAAAGGCATGCGCAAACGCCCTTGCAAAAAAAGCGGTGGAGCTGATGGTGACGCCTATTATGGCAGGCGCAGAGCCGAAGCCCAAAGAAACCAGCACCAACAAGACGAAAACAAAGCTTGGAATTGCGCGGATGAAGGTGAATATGGCGGCGAGTATTGGCGGGAGGAATTTATTTGGCGTGATGTTCCGTGCCATGAACACCGCAAAGAACAGCCCGATGAGGGCACTGTAAATGGTGGAAAGCACAGCCACGCTCAAGGTTTGGTAGAAGAATGGCAGGATTAGGTCGATTTCGCTGAAGTCGATGGTCAGCAACGGTCTGATTGCATCCCCTATGTTGACTATGCGCACCAGCAGCCTCCCGAAGTCGTAAGGTATTATGTACGCCAAGCCAAGCGACAGCACCGTAAACAACAATAGGAATACATTGAAAGGCCGCGTATACTTTGGATTGTGAATCCTAATTTTCCCGTGCCGATTTTTCACCATCAGCGGCATAGGTGCTGCGCCGCCTGATTCATCAGCGGCAGTCTTTGCCCTAACAGTCATTTTGACAACACCCTCTCTCTCAGATAATCGGTAATAACGCCTATAATGATAATGACGGCGGCTAATACCAGAATAAAGGCAAAAGCCGTGCGGTATCTGAATGCGTTCAAGTGCCCCATCAGCAGCATGCCGATGCCTCCGCCCCCCATGGCTCCTACGATTCCTGCCGACCTGATGTTAATCTCCACGGAAAACAGCAACCACGACACAAAGCCCGGGATAGCCGCAGGTATGACGCATTGGGCAAGCTTGGGAAGATAAGCGGATCCCGTGCTGTCGAGAGCTTCCATGCTCTCATTGCCAACCTCGTCAACCACCTCGGCGAACATGCGCGTCAAAAAGCCCACTGTATTAAAGAGAAGGGCTACAAAACCAATCGTTATGCCTATCCCAAAGGTCATCCTGAAAATGAACAGCCATATGATGGTCGGAACATTTCTTTGCAATGACGCCAGCCCACGCACAAGCCTCACTACTACAGAGCTGGGCGAAGTCTGAAATGATGCTAGAAAGCATAGGCAGAAGGATATTATGCCGCCAACAAAGGTCGCAAGAAATGCCATGGAAATCGTTTGGATGAGGGAGTCCCAAAGCCCGACGGCCCTGCCGAAATTCGGGGGAATCATGTCATTGACTATGAAGGCAATGAAGTTTTCCATATTGAAAAAGATGATAAAGGGGTTAAATGATGTGTTTACTGTTGTTGCAATAAATGCTAAAGCGATTATTGCAATGACTATGTAATAGAGTCTTCGCTGCTTTTTTATTTCATCTGGGACAGCACGGTAACCGTCCTTTTTAGAGCCATGCGGGCGAGCCCTGTGAAAAAACTTAGCCAACAACTGCCATTGCCTCCATTCCCACCGCATAGGCGCGCTCGCCCTCTTCGAGAGCTGAGACGCCGTACACATCGTCAATTTTCTCCTTTGTAAGAAGTTCAGGCAAATCGTCAAACACAAGCTTGCCTGCCCTCATCCCCAAAATCCGGGTGGAATACTCTTTAGCAAAGTCTACCTGGTGCAGATTTATTATGCATGCAATCCCTCGCTTTTTGGCTTGGTCTACGATTATGTCCATGATAGTCCTGCTTGTGACGGGGTCTAGCGATGCAATAGGTTCGTCGCACATAAGCAGGCTGGGCTCTTGCATAAGAGCGCGGGCTATGCCGACCCTCTGTTTCTGCCCACCGGACAGGTCTGAAGCTCGCTTGTATATCTGCTCCTCTAACCCAAGGCTGCTCAGTATTTCAAAAGCTCTTTCCTTATCGCTTTCCGAATACCTTCCCAATGTCGCATCGAAAGTGGACATATGCCCAAGCCTTCCGTGCATGACATTCTGAAAGACGGTCAGTCGATACACCAAGTTGAAATGTTGGAAAACAAAACCTATATTGCTCCTCGTCTTCCTAAGTGTTTTTCCCGGCATTCTGCTAGCCATATCGACATTATCGAAGGTGATTTTGCCGCCGCTGCTATGCACTAGCCTGTTTACGCATCGCATGACGGTGGATTTCCCTGCACCGCTGCGCCCGATTATGGTGACGATTTCCCCTTTTTTGATGTCAAAGCTGACATCATCCACTGCCTTTGTGGAGCCGTAGTGTTTCGATAGGTTCTTTACAGAGAGAAGTACATTTGACGTTCCTGTTGCGCTATCCATAGTGAGCCTCCTTTGCTCTTGGCACAAAGGCCGAGCGTAAGTCGGACCTTTGTGCGCCTTCATTTTCAGTTACTTACTTAGTCTTCCAAGCCGAATCTTTCGCGAAGCTCTCTCATGACGTCGAAATCGCTGTCAGAGATTGGGATGTACCTTGCGCCAATTCCACCCCTGTGCTCCCAGAACTCCTCGTCGTCCCATTCAAAGAAAAAGTTTTTGATGAGTTCTTTCAAATCGTCCGGCAAATCCCTTTGAAAAGCAAGCGGGGAGTTGGGGATTAGCGGAGAGCTGTGGAATATCCGCAACTGGCTCATGTCAACAAGACCCGTGTCCACCTCTCTCGTCAATACAGTGCTTGCAACAGCTGCCGCATCAATGTCCTGCCTGAGGACTCCTTGGATGCTGTTTGGATGTGTGCCGGTGAACATCGATGTTGAGAAAAACCTGCCGCTGATGTGCAAATCGTCTTGATGCAAATCTGGCATCGTTGGTGTGAAGTAATTGATAAACTCGTTTAGCGGGACAATATTCCCGGATGCGGACTCAGGGTCAACAAAGCCGAAAGTGCGCCCCGGCAAATCGTCCATGGAGTATATGCCTGAATCAACGTGGGTGATGAAGAGCGAGTAATAACCCTTTAGAAAACCGCCTTCTGCTGCGGGGTCTGGCCTGCCGATAATCGCAAAGGCTTCTGCGCCCGCCCTGTAAACCGCGGTGACGTAGGAAAATGGGCCGAAGTGCGCCGCATGCGCATGCCCAACCCTCATGGCTTCAATTACAGCGGCATAGCTGGTTCCGTGGAACTCTCTGACGGGAATCCCAAGCACCTCTCCCAATGCTTCGCCAAACACTTCTCGAGTCCATGCGACTTCCGGGGTGTCTTCGCCCGGCAGCAAAACAATAACAAATTCGTCTATCCCCCATCGCTCCTGCGGAGTCAGTTCAGGCGCAGCTGCCTGGGCCGTGCCCGAAGCCGTGCTCGGATTTGAGGCGGGCCCTGAAGGCTCGGAGTTGCCGCAACCGAAAAGCAGAAATGTGGCTGCTAAGGTGGATGCCAGTAATGCGATACGTTTAAAAATACGCTTCATAGTGAGTGTTCCTCCTCCAATATTGTGTTTCAAGTGACGGCCGCTCACTGCTTTGGACAAGCTTGTATGTAAATTGTAGCGCATCAATGTAAACTGTGACATCGGAAATAGGTAAAAGTTGCGTAAAAAAGCGGAGGATGCTGGAGTATCCAAAGTGGATAGCTCTAACATCCTCCGCAACAGGCGGTTTGTTGGCAGTGATTATATACTGCCGATGGGCGTCACATTACAGACCCCGGCGCGAAACACCGCTAGATTTCGCAGCCAAAGCCGTGGCGTCTGCAACAGCAGCGGCGACAGCCCTATTCAACGGACTAGGTATGATGTAATCCTCGCATAGCTCATCGTCTTTGACAAAACTCGCAATAGCCCTGGCGGCGGCGATTTTCATCTCTTCATTGATATCAGAAGCAAGCTCGTCCAAAGCTCCCCTGAACACCCCGGGAAAAGCAAGGGCATTGTTTATCTGATTCGGAAAATCGCTGCGCCCAGTGCCAACGACGGCAGCGCCGCCAAGCTTTGCCAAATCAGGCATGATTTCAGGGACTGGATTTGCCATGGGAAACACAATGGGGTCTTTGTTCATGCTCTCAACCATAGCCTGAGTCAGGCAACCGGGGGTAGACAAGCCGATAAAAATATCGGCCCCCACCAAAACATCCTTGAGCTCCCCCTTGC
Organism: Oscillospiraceae bacterium; assembly: GCA_009787995.1. Lineage (GTDB taxonomy): Bacteria > Bacillota > Clostridia > Oscillospirales > Oscillospiraceae > WRMH01. The sequence continues at coordinate 5,186 of WQSH01000017.1, read as the reverse complement.
GGCGCTCGGGGTTTGTCGCCTCCGCAATCAGCTCCTTTTCCGCATTCAACTCGCCCCGCCCCTTGAAAATTGCGCCTTGGCGGTCGCAGAGGATGATGCTGGAGGCTCCCGAATCGGCTAAGAGCCGCGCCGTGGCAATGCCCGCCGCACCGGAGCCATTTATTACTATGGAAGAATTTTCCAGTTTCTTGCCCGTGAGGCGCAATGCATTTATTATTGCCGCAAGCGTAACTATAGCAGTCCCATGCTGATCGTCATGGAAAATAGGGATATCGCAGCAATCCTTTAGCCGCCGCTCAATCTCAAAGCAGCGGGGTGCGGAAATATCCTCCAAATTAATTCCGCCAAAGCTGCCAGCCAGCAGGCGCACGGTGTTGACAATCTCATCAACATCGTGGGAACGGATGCACAGAGGCACAGCATCCACGCAGCCCAGCTCTTTAAATAGCACAGCCTTGCCCTCCATTACGGGCATCGCGGCTTCGGGTCCGATATCTCCCAGCCCCAGCACCGCCGTGCCGTCCGTCACGACTGCGACAATGTCGGAACGGCGGGTCAGCGCATAGCTTTGCTGTACATCTTTTTCTATGGCAAGGCAAGGCTCTGCGACCCCGGGCGTGTAGGCAAGAGACAAATCATCCCTAGTTTCTACCGGAACCCTGCTGATTATTTCAATTTTTCCCCGCCACTGATAATGTTTCTTTAGGGATTCCAAAGCATAGTCCATAAATTTTAGTATCCTTCCACTACTGCACCGTCGTTGGGGCAATGAATGCGTTCTTGCTCCTCAAAGGTGCATTTTTTAAAATAAGCTCCCGATCAAATGACTCGGCAACCACATCCTCACGAAAAGCGTTGACATTGTCAAATGGGTGGCTCCGCTCTGCAACGCCCTCCGTATCAAGCTCTGCAAGCATTGCCATGCTGTCTAGGATTTTTTGCAAATCGCCCTTTATCCGGAGCTTTTCGCCCTCCGACAAGGCAAGGCAGGAAAGCTCCTCCAAATATGTTATCAAAGCGTCGTCAATTATCATGTTCCGAACCTCATCTCTTCTAGCCTACGCATGGCTTCTATTACGTTTTCCTTATTACCAAAAGCTGTCAGTCGGAAAAATCCCTCCCCATTTGCTCCAAATCCCGATCCCGGCGTGCCGACGACATTTGCTTTTTCGAGCAGCAAGTCGAAAAACTCCCATGACGGCATCCCATCCGGGCATTTCAGCCAGATGTAAGGCGCATTGTGGCCTCCCGTATACCAGATGCCCAATTTGGACAATGCCCTGGCTATGATTGCGGCGTTTTCTTGGTAATATTTTATGCTATCCATAGTCTGCGCCAAGCCATCCCTAGTGAAAACGGCTTCGGCGCCCTTCTGCACTACATAGGAAACACCGTTGAATTTTGTGCTCTGACGCCTGAACCATAACCTGCCCAATGGTTGCCCATCGTGTACAAGCTCATTTGGCACTATTGTATATCCGCACCTCGTGCCAGTAAAGCCGGCAGTTTTTGACAGCGAGCAAAATTCGATTGCGCATTTCTTGGCGCCATCAATCTGAAAAATGCTTGTCGGCAGTTCTTTGTCCTGCACAAATGCCTCGTAGGCACTATCAAACAGAATCACCGCCTTGTTTTCAAGCGCATAATCAACCCACGATTTTAACTGTTCCTTGCTATAAACCGCACCGGTTGGATTGTTGGGCGAACAAAGGTATATGATATCTGCTTTTACGCTATTGTCAGGCAAGGGCAAGAAGCCATTCTCGGCATTGCCGCTCATGTAGGCGACGCTTCGCCCTGCCATGATGTTTGTGTCCACATAAACAGGGTAAACTGGATCCGGAATCAGCACGGTGTTGTCCGATGAAAAAATATCAAGGATATTGCCTATGTCGCTCTTTGCGCCGTCGCCGATAAACACCTCGTCCCCGCCCAATGTAACCCCCTTGCCTGCATAATAGCCACAAACGGCATTGCGCAAAAAATCATAGCCCTCGTAGTCGCCATAGCCTTTAAAGGTGTCGGCGTTACCCATTTCCGTGACGGCATCGTGCATCGCCTGCGTGACAACAGGGCAGAGAGGGAGCGTCACATCGCCAATGCCAAGGCTGACGACGTCTAGGCTCGGGTTTTTCTCCTTAAATTCCCTGACTTTCCTGCTGACCTCGGAGAATAAATAACTATCTTGCAGATTCGAGTAGTTCTTGTTTAAGTTCATAATTATACAGCTTCCTTCCTTGATTGAGGTTGCCTTTTTATAATCCTTGCTAATGCATCACGCCGAAATTATAAACAGGCTCTAAGCAACCCGACAAATAATGGGTGAGGTTTGTTGGGGCGGCTTTTGAATTCCGGGTGAAATTGGACGCCAATGAAAAAACGGTGGCTCGGCAATTCTACCGACTCAATCAGCTTGCCGTCAGGGGATAAGCCGCAGAACTCAAGGCCATGCTGATTTAGCGGCTCTCGATAATCATTGTTTACTTCAAGGCGATGGCGGTGCCTTTCGCTTATCTCCGCCGTGCCGTAGAGCTTGCAGAGCAGCGAACCGGTTGCGGCAATGCATGGATATGCGCCTAGGCGCATGGTGCCGCCGCTCCCAACCATCCCTGACTGCCCGGGCATAAAATCAATCACACGGTGCGGAGACTGGCTGTTAAACTCGACAGAGTGCGCGCCCGCAAGTCCGCAGACATTGCGAGCGAATTCAATCACCGCAATCTGCATGCCCAAGCAAATTCCAAAGAAGGGGATACCGTTTTCACGGGCATAACGGCAGGACGAGATTTTGCCCTCAATGCCCCTATCGCCGAAACCTCCGGGAATGATCAACCCGTCGACGCCGGAAAAAATCTCAGCGGCGTTTTCTTCGGTTACAGCCTCGCTGTCAATTAAGCGGATGTCCACATTTGCGCCGATTTCAAATCCTGCATGATGCAGGCTTTCTATGATTGAAAGGTAAGCGTCGGGCAATTGCACATATTTTCCGACGACGGCAATGCAGACGGCCTTTTTCCTTGAAGCGATTTTTTCCGCTAGAAGACGCCACTCGCTCAAGTCCGCCTCAGGGGCGTCAAGCATCAGCTCGCGGCAAACGACATCGTCCAACCCATTCTCGTGCAGCATCAGCGGCGCTTCGTACAGGGAGGGGAGGGTTATGTTCTCTATGACACAATCAGGCTTTAGGTTGCAAAACAATGCGATTTTCTCCCTGATTCCACTGCTCAGGGGTTCGTCGGCTCTTGCGATAATAATGTTTGGCGAAATGCCTATAGAGCGCAGTTCCTTGACGGAATGCTGCGTGGGCTTTGATTTATGCTCGCCGGAAGCCTTTATGTAAGGTATTAATGTGACATGTATAAACAGGCAGCTGTCTCGCTCCTGCTCAAGGGTAATTTGGCGGATGGCTTCCAAGAAAGGCTGGATTTCTATGTCGCCCGTCGTTCCGCCGATTTCGGTGATGAGCACGTCTGCACCTGAGCTTGCGGCCCCTGCATATATGAACCGTTTTATTTCCTCAGTGACATGCGGGATTACCTGCACGGTGCCGCCAAAATAGCCGCCTGCCCGCTCACGCTCAAGGATTCGGGAATATACCTTACCTGATGTAAGAGAGGACAGCTCGGTGAGATTTTCATCGATAAAGCGTTCGTAATGCCCTAGGTCAAGGTCTGTTTCAGCTCCGTCGTCAGTGACAAAAACCTCCCCATGCTGGTAGGGGTTCATTGTGCCGGGGTCGATGTTCATATAGGGGTCAAGCTTCTGTGCAGCAACCTTGAGTCCCCGCTGTTTCAGAAGCCTGCCCAAGCTGGCGGAAGTGATGCCTTTTCCAATTCCGGAAACAACGCCGCCTGTTACAAAGATGTATTTGGTCAAAAATCCTCACCACCATTTTTATGCACTTTGGTATTTGCGTAAATCCACTTCCCCTTCAAACACTTTTGCGCAGCCGCCAATCATGATGACGGAGTCGTCGGTGTAGTTGATTGTAAGGTCGCCGCCGGTCAGCGATACTGTTATATCTTCGCCTTTGCCGCAGTGACCGTTTAGGACGGCGGCCACTGCCGATGCACAGGCTCCCGTCCCACAGGCAAGCGTTTCGCCGCTTCCACGTTCCCAAACTCGCATTTTCAGATGGTTTTTCCCAACTATCTCTACGAATTCGGTATTCACCCTTTCGGGGAACATAGGATGGTTTTCAAACAGCGGGCCAACCTCGGTTACGGCAAAGTCCTCGACATCGTCACAGAACACAACTGCATGAGGGTTGCCCATCGAGACGCATGTGACGGCATACGCCACTCCGCTAATGGCTACCGGCTCATTTATGATGCTTTGCGGCGGCGGGCCGTGATCCTCCGCAGGCGGCTGCAAACCGCCTATGCGCACTGGAATCAAATCGGGCTGCAGCACGGCTTTGCCCATATCTACCTTGACAGATGCAACAAGCCCATTTTCTATGGTTACGTCAAGCGTCTTTATGCCGCTGAGAGTTTCTATAGATAGCCGCCTTTTTCTGACGATGTTGTTATCATATAAATACTTTGCGACGCAGCGAATGGCGTTGCCGCACATTTTTCCTTCGCTGCCGTCGGCATTGAACATGCGCATTTTTGCGTCGGCGGAGTTTGAGGGCAAAATGAGTACAATGCCGTCGCCCCCTATGCCAAAGTTCCTGTCGGACAATGATTCTGCAAGCGATTCAGGGTTTTTCATTTCAAGTTCGAGGCAGTTGAAGTAAATGTAGTCATTCCCGCATCCCTGCATTTTAGTAAACCGTAATTGCATAAGCACACCTCTCAAAAGTAGCCAGGCACCGGCATTGAAGCGGTCAAACAAGAGTTCCGCATCCGCAGACAAGCCGCACTATTTCATTGTAAATCAGAGACGACGCTTATCGGCAAGCTGACATCTATAATCAGCTCATCGATAAACGCCTTTGTTTACCGAGAGATACTATCACACGGAGGCTCGCTTGTCAACGGTGTTGCTAATTGAATAATTTCGTTTGTAGCCTAGTGTGGTAACAATTCAGTGTCTGCTATCTGTCCGGCATTGAGAAGCCTGCACACTCCTCTACGCTCGGTCAGTTCCGTGACAGTAGCCGGAATTCCCTCTCTACGATGAGCGTACAGGCTTCTCAATGCCTAATACTTAGGTTTTCTTGGCTGGCACTGAATTGTTAC
>WQSH01000016.1 GCA_009787995.1 Oscillospiraceae bacterium | reverse complement strand
CAACCAATTTTGCCGTGATATTCCTGCCGACGGAGAGTCTGTATTCGGAGATAGTCAGGGATGCGGGGTTTCTTGATGGACTCCGGCGCGAAGGCGTCATCGTGACAGGCCCATCAACACTCTCAGCAATGTTAAATTCGTTGCAAATCGGCTTCAAAACGCTCCAAATACAAAAAAGTGCCGCAGACATCGAAAGGACGCTTGGAGCCGTTAAAAAGGAATTTGAAAGCTTTGAAACTGTGCTGACAAAGGCGCGCGACAAAGTGAGGCAAGCGGGCAACGAGCTTGATGCGCTTGCCGGAACAAGGACAAGGGCAATAAACAAAAGCCTGCGCGATGTCCAGACCTATACGGGAGAGGACGCACAAGCTTTATTGGGGATAGATGACGGTGTTAATCCGGAGTTATGAATACGGCCTCTAATCATTCGCAAGTGACGCCGCGCCTATTATACCTGCATCATTGCCCAGCTTCGCTTTGACTATTTTTGTCTGGGGGGCATCCGGCGAGAAACGGTAGAATTTTTCTGCATTCACTATTTTATTTAGCGGCTCTGATAGGCAGTCCCATGCGTTTGAAAGGCCTCCGCCGATGCATATTAGCTCCGGTTCGAGCGCATTTACGACATTCGTGATGCCGGCACCTAGGTGTTCGACGTATTTCTTCACAATAATCTGCGCCGCTTCGTCGCCTGAGCGATAGACCTCGAACACTGCCTTGCCGTCGAGCCTCTCGGCAAACCCATCGCACCTCTCCCACAGCAGGCTCTCTTTATAACCCCCAATAATCTCCACTGCGGTTCTTACGATTCCTTCCGCTGAAGCATAGGTCTCCCAGCAGCCTTGCCGCCCGCAGCCGCATTTTCGCCCACCGGCGATTATTACGGTGTGCCCGAGTTCGCAAGCCGCACCGCTGACACCAGTGATCAGCTTCCCGCCTATTATAACACCGCCACCTACTCCAGTTCCCAAGGTAATAAAGACAACGTCCTTTGCTCCCTTTGCGCCACCGACAAGCGCCTCGCCCAGTGCTGCGCAGTTTGCGTCGTTGCCCAATTTGACTGCACACCCGAATTTTTTCGCAAGTTCGTTTGCCAAGTGGATGCGACTGAGTGGAAGGTTCGGCGTGAACACCACTTCGCCCGTTTCAGCATTTACCGTGCCCGGCACGCCAATCCCTATCATGCTCAGCTGTTCTGTCGTGTTGCGCAACAACAAGTCGCACACACTGACAAGGCCGTTGACGACGGTTTTTGCGCCACCGCTGACGTTGGTGCGTATGCTCGTCCTTTTCAGTATCTCCCCGCTGCTGTCCACAAGCGCAGCAGCTATATTCGTTCCGCCCAAATCAATCCCAATGTTCATAATAAATCAGCCACCTGCACCCATTGCCCATAATTTTCACCGGCTGGCATAATCCAGAAAAATGCCAAGCCCCACTAAAAAATATTTTTTAGTGGGGCTTGGCATTTCGGTGGTCGGAGTGGAGAGACTCGAACTCTCGGCCTCATGCTCCCAAAGCACGCACGCTACCAACTGCGCCACACCCCGTTCTTGCTAGGAAACAAGCGACAACAAAGCTCACCTACCTGCCAAACTTGACTTCCCGCTTCAATTCCCAACAGATTATACAACATGCTTTGGCAAGTTTCAAGCATAACTTTATTATTTACCCTAAAATGGCGCACGGGTCATTATCCCTAAAAAATGTCCTGCTGAGCCCTGCGTAGAAACCCGCATCTATTTCGGAAAGGGCGCCGGAATGTATCCTAAACCTCCAATTTCCGTCGGGGGTGCCGGGGACATTCGTCCGCGTGTCTGCGCCGTAGCCCAGCAAATCCTGTATCGGCACTATGACCAGCGATGCGCCGCTTGCGTAAAGAGCGCGTATCCATGCCTTGTTAATCTCGCAATTTGGTCCACCCTGAGTCCAGTCGCCCTCAAAGCCGACATAAGCCAGCGCCCACTCCCTCGCTTCTTGGTCAAGCCCAAAATGCCATGCAAGCAACGTTGTGTTGTCGTGGGTCCCGGTAAATGCGACTGTGTACTGAGTATAGTTATGCGGCAGGTGGGTGTCGTCTCCTCCGTGGGCAAATTGCAACACCTTCATGCCGCGGTAATTTGTCTTCATCAGCAGCGCCTCGACCTTCTCGTCTATGGTACCTAAATCCTCTGCTATTACAGGGAGCGGTCCGATTGCATCCGTCATTGCCTTTATCAGCGCCATCCCCGGACCTTTGACCCATTTACCATCGCGCGCAGACTTTGCGTTCGCCTGAACTCGCCAATAGCTCTCAAAGCCCCTGAAATGGTCTAGCCTGACCACGTCATAGCGTCCAGCGGCCGACTGCATGCGCCCCGTCCACCAAGCGTAATTTTCTGCCTTCATCAGTTTCCAATTGTAGATGGGATTGCCCCAAAGCTGCCCCTCGGGATTGAAATAGTCCGGAGGGCATCCACCTACGGCGGCGAAATTGCCATTTTCGTCCGCATCAAAAAGCTCCCTCCTGCTCCACACCTCAACGCTATCCTCCGACACATAAATGGGCATGTCCCCAATGATAGTGACCCCCTTGGCCGCAGCGTAAGCCCTCAGTTTCGACCACTGCTTTGCAAAAATCCATTGGACGAACTTGTAAAATTCTATTTCATCCTTCAACTCCGACTCTGCCTTTTTGACTGCCGCCGCATCACATCTGCGCAAGTCCCTGTCAGGCCAATCGAACCATGCGGCGCCGCCATAGCGGTGCTTAAGTGCCATGTACAAGGCATAATTGTCCAGCCAAGGCTCCTTAAAACCCGAATGAGCGTTGCCTTCACTCCTTGAATATGCCTTGCGCAGCACTTCCCACTGCCTTTTGCGGACTAGAGGATACTCCACGCAGTCTTCAAAAACACCGGACATCCGCTCGGAGAGCTCGTCTTGAGTGACCAACCCCATTTCATGCAGCATCCGGGGGTCAATCAGCATTGGCTCGCCGGCAAAGGCGGAGATGCATTTGTACGGCGAAAAACACCCTCCGGTACTCTCAAGCGGCAAGACCTGCCAAGCGCGGAATCCGCCCTTATTTAAAAAATCGATAAACTCAACCGCCTCTTCGCCCATGACGCCAATGCCGAATGGGCCATGCAGCATAGTTAGAGGCAGCAGCACTCCAGAAGAGCGTGAATATTTTTTTGTCGCTTCCATAAAAATTTAAACCTTCCAAATTTCTTCCGCATAGCGTTTAATCGTCTCGTCGCTGGCAAAAATTCCGGAATGCGCAATATTCATCGCCGACATTTGAGACCATTTTTCGGCATTTCGATAAAGCGCCGTCGCCTTTTGCTGGGCGCTGATGTAATCGTCAAAATCCTTTAAAACGAAGAACTGGTCGTTGTGCGCTGTCAGCGAGTCGAAAATATTTGGGAAATTGGCCCGCAAAGCGTCGCTAGAATCCTCATTTATAAACTCATGCACAATACGCTGCAATCGCTCGTGCCCTGCAAGGAACTCACGACTATTGTAACTGTGATTCCTGCGGAGCTCAAGCACCTCGGGGACGGTCAGCCCAAACGCAATGTAATTGCCTGCACCGACAGCGTCGAAAATCTCAATGTTAGCCCCATCATGCGTCCCAATCGTAACAGCGCCATTCATCATAAACTTCATGTTTCCCGTGCCGGACGCCTCCATGCTCGCCGTCGATATTTGCTCGCTCAGGTCGGAAGCCGGAAAAATCAGCTCCGCAAGCGAGACCCTGTAGTTTTCCAAAAATACGACCTTTATCAAATCCTTCACCCGCTCGTCATTATTCACCCTGTCGGCGACGAAGGTAGCAAACTTGATAACCTCCTTGGCAAAGTGATAGCTCGGCGCGGCCTTGCCAGCCATTATGAAAGTCCTTGGGATAATATCGACGTCCGGGTTATCCAGGATTTCATGATACAGGTCAACAATATTCAGCAGGAGAAGGAGTTGCCGCTTGTAGGCGTGCATCCTCTTAATCTGCACGTCAAAAATCGAATCCGGGCTAACCACGATATCGTTGCATTCCTTTATGAGCTTGGCCAGACGCACCTTGTCCTGTCGCTTGATTGCCATCATGTTCTCAAGGAACGCCGCATCCCGCACAGCCCCCATAGTATCGAGAAGTTCGAGCTTAAGCGGCTCTCTAATCCAATCCGGGCCTATTGTTTCTGTGATCAGCTTGGAAAGATTTGGGTTTGCCTTGAGCAGCCACCTGCGATGTGCGATGCCATTTGTCTTGTTGTTGAATCGGTTTGGAAAAATCTCGCTAAAGCCGCTGAAAAGCTCCTTTTTCAACAGCTCGCTATGCACTGCGGCGACGCCGTTTATCGCATGGCTCCCGACAATCGCAAGATAGGCCATGTGAATTTCGCCATTTGATACGATGGCCATGCTTGCGGCCTTCCCATAATCATCTGGAAACCGTTCAGACAATAGCAATGCGAAGCGCCTGTCGATTTCGCGGACAATGCTGTAAATGCGCGGCAGGAGGTGTGCAAAAGAATCCTCCGGCCATTTTTCCAGAGCCTCCGGCAATATAGTGTGGTTTGTGTACGATATGGTCTTTACGGTTATGTCCCAGGCATCATCCCAGCTAAGCCCCTCTTCGTCCATTAGAATCCGCATCAGCTCCGGGACGGCAAGCGCCGGGTGCGTGTCATTGATATGAATGGCCACGTAGTCGGGCAGAATCCGTATGTCCCCATAATGCCTATGATGGTGCGCTATGATGCTCTGAATTCCCGCAGAGACAAGGAAATACTGCTGCTTAAGCCTGAGCATACGGTTTTGGTAGTTCGAATCATCCGGATAAAGCACCTCAGAGATGGCCTCGACAGAGTATTTTCTGGAAACAGCGCTTAAATAGTCCCCACTCGAAAACGAGCCGTAATCAAACTGCTGAGTAGACTCGGCAGCCCACAACCTCAGCGTATTCACCGTCCCGCTTTCGTGCCCGGGAATCGGCACATCATAGGGCATAGCGATGACAGGCTCGTAATTCTCATGCGTAGCCCGCATCCTGCCATTGCGCACCTCTTCATGTATGTTGCCAAAAAATTTGACAAGCACGGCCTTGTGGGGTTTCCTAATCTCCCAAACGGGCACATTCCGCAACCAATTATCAGGCATTTCGACCTGGTAGCCGTCAACGATTTTCTGCTCAAACAGCCCATACTTATAGCGGATGCTGCACCCATTTCCCGGTATGCCCAGAAAAGCGAGCGAATCCATGAAGCAAGCGGCAAGCCTGCCAAGGCCGCCGTTGCCTAACCCCGGGTCAAGCTCGACATCGTAAATCACTTGCGGGTCAATCCCCATATCCCTGAGCATTTCCTCACAGACATTGCTAAGCCCCAGCGCCATTATATTCCGCTCCAGCATCCTCCCCAACAAAAATTCCAAGGAGAAATAATAGACTTGTTTCTTTTTTTCATTTTTGTACGTCCGCGCAGCGGTTTGTGCCCGTTGCTTCATAATCTGATCCCTGATTAAATATGAAAGCGCAATGTAACAATCATCAGGAGCGGCATCTTCAATCGAAACGCCTCTTACCGACTCGAGCTTGTCAATAAAAAGAGTTGAAAATATAACCTTGTCTTGCAGATTCATCAAATCGATCCTTTCCATTTCCTATCTAATGGAGAATATGCCCGGCGTGCCTGCGCTCACTGTCAGGGCATCAGTATATTCATCCTTTAGTAAATCATAATTAAACCCGCTTGCGCTAAGAACCCTGTCGGTGTCCGATACATTCACCGCAATCAGAATACGGCTTGCGCCGCCGCCTCTCGTAAAGGCAAACACTCCCAATCGAGATTCACACAGCTCATACCTCCCATTGACGAAGCAACCATGCTCCCTCCTTAGCTTAGCAAGCCGCCTATACCAGCTAAGCAGCTCAGCGTCTTCCAGCCCCCAAGGATAACAGCGCCTGTTAAATGGGTCTGCGCCGCCGTCCATCCCTGCCTCGTCGCCATAATAGACGCATGGGACGCCAGGCAATGTAAACTGCAATGCCGACGCAAGCATCAGGCGCTGCTTCGCCATTTCCCGCTCCTGCTGACTAAGCTGGTAGTTGGACATGGCAAGCTTGCCTTCTGGGAAGTCCGAGCCGCCCAGAGCTGTGAGAATCCGCATCGTGTCGTGCGTCCCCAAGATGTTCATCATGCTATCGAGCGCAGGCTTTGGGTAATTCCTGCAAAGTGACGACATAGTGCTTGTCAGCTGCTCAACATTCCCCTCCCTGACACAGGCGATAATAGAGTTTTTCAGCGGATAGTTCGTCACGCTGTCCAGCTGCCCGCCGAGAAAATAGCGCCGCCTGACGCCATAGGCAAGCTTGTTGGAGGCGTCCTCCCAAACTTCGCCGACAATTAAAGCATTTGGGTCGGCCTTCCTCACTGCTGCGCACAGAGGGTCTAAAAACTCGTCCGGCAGCTCGTCTACAACGTCGAGCCGCCATCCAGAAACGCCCTTCCCCATCCAGTGTGAGACAACGCCCCCATCGCCGCAGATAAACTCTTTGTAGCTTGCCTCCCGCTCATTTATCGAGGGGAGCAGCTCTATGCCCCACCATGACTCGTAGCTGCCGTCTGCGTAAAAAGAGAACCAGCTGCGGTAGGGAGACTCCGCGCTCTGATAGGCCCCTAAATCATCATAGCTGCCATATCTGTTGAAATATCGGCTGTCGCTCCCAACATGGTTGAAAACCCCGTCTAGAACCACCCTAATGCCGCAGCTGTGCGCTTCCTTGCACAGTCGCTCAAGGGCCTCGTCGCCGCCGAAGGCCTGGTCGACTTTCATAAAATCTCCCGTATCGTACTTGTGGTTGGAGGCCGCTTCAAAAACCGGGCTCAGGTATATGCAGGTCACGCCCAGCCCCTCAAGGTAAGGTAGCTTTTCGGCTATCCCATTTAAATCCCCGCCGAAAAAATCGCTGTTTTTAACAATCCCCATCTCGTCTGGCAAGAAATATGGGCACCCCCCCCAATCGCTCCGCTGGGTCGCACCGGGTCTTATGGGTGCATCACCTGCCTTAAAAAACCTGTCCACGAATATGTGATAGATTATGCCTCCGCCCAGCCAGTCAGGGGTGCTTGCCGGAGGGGTATATACCGTCACTTGAAATCCGCCACCGGCATATTCGGGCACTGTAAAAGTGCCTCTGCCCAAGGCTTCAATCAAAAAATGATACCAGTACAACCCCGCCGCCTCAAACTTGATCTCAGCATTATACAGGTCATAGATTCCACTTGTTCGCTCAAAGGCCATCGCAATTTCTTCCGCCGCACCGCCGTCCGGGTACAGTATGACCTTAGGATTTGCAGCCTCTCCCCTTCGCAGCTTTATGCGGAGAGTCAGTGCGCCGGATGTTTCCAATGCCTCGTTCGGGCATCGGAAATACTCGTCGCTTTCGTCAAATATATAAATCATCGGATTGTAATCCCCTCATAGACGCTCAAGTATTCCCGCGCCGAAACATCCCAGCCAAAATCGCAGCTCATAGCCTCACCTATAAGGTTCTTCCAGTCATCCGGATGGTAAGTGTACAAATCCAACGCATGCCTGATTGTCTCAAATAGAGCGCCGGCAGTATACTCCTCAAAGACAAACCCATTGCCCTCACCGCCGCGGCAGTCGCGGATTGTATCTCCCAGCCCGCCCGTCTTCCGCACTATCGGAATCGTTCCGTATCGGCAGGCAATCATCTGAGAAAGGCCGCAGGGTTCGCTTCGGGACGGCATGAGCAAAACATCCGCACCAGCATAGATAAGCCCAGCAATATCGGGATTGAAGGCGATGCTTGCGGCGACTTTGTTTGGATGCAGAGCAGTCTTGTCTTCAAAAAACAGCTCGTAATCATGGTCGCCCGTGCCAAGGAGCAGAAATTGAACGTCCAAATTAAGTAGGTCGTCCATAATATATGTGATAAGGTCAATTCCCTTGTGCGAAACCAGCCTTGAGATAACGCATATCATCATTTTTCTGGGTGACTTTGGCAGGTTAAACAGGGTTTGCAGCTTCCTCTTGGCGGATGCTTTGCCTTCAAGGGAGCTTGCGGTGTATTTTTTCTTGAGCATCGGGTCGGTCGCAGGGTCATACTGTTTTGTGTCGATACCGTTGATAATGCCCCGAAGCTTGAATGCATTTTCCCTAACTATGGCCTCCAAGCCGTATCCGCCGCTAATCTGGATTTCTCCAGCATAGGAAGGGCTGACGGTCGTAACTCTATCTGCGCAGACAATGGCGCCCTTCATGAGGTTAATGCAATTATCATACTCGACCAGCCCCCGATCCTCGAGCCTCAGGTCAAAAACATCGTGGAGGGCATTAAGCGCATACTTGCCTTGATATTCTATATTGTGCATCGTGAAAACTGTGCGCATGTCCTTATGCTCATCATAATATTGTGTTTTCAAGTAGATAGGCACAAGGGCCGTCTGCCAATCGTGCGTATGGACGATGTCAGGCGTAAATCCGGCGCACTCAATAGCTGAAAACACAGCCTTTGAAAAAAAAGCAAACCTTTCGCCATCGTCAAAATAGCCGTAAGTGTTCTCTCTGTCAAAATAGTGGCGGTTGTCAACAAAATAGAACGTAACGCCGTCAAGCTTCATTTCAAACAGCCCGCAATAAAGCGTTCTCCATGCAAGCCGCACCTCTGTGTTCCCCAGAAATTGCATCTGAGGTTCGTACTTGTCTCGAAAATATGCGTACAGCGGAGTCACGACGCGAACGTCGAGATTAGGATAGTTCTCTGCTAAGGACTTAGTCAAAGCACCCGCCACCTGCCCCATGCCTCCGGTGGCAAGGAAGGGAACCACCTCCGAAACTGCGTGGAGTATCTTAATTTTTTCTTTGCCCATCAGTATCTACCTCCTGTCTGTGGGTACAGGCGACCTCCAAAAACCCAGTGTCTGACAGATTGGCGGAGGGTTTTGAGGTTGCCTACAATGTCCTGCCAACTAAATTACCCTCGCCCGCTCTATATAGACCGGATAAGTCCGGTACCCCATCAATCCCCGATTTTCAGAAATAACCACCTGTCGGTCGGTGATTATGCAATCCAGCGATGCATTTTTTTCAACAATCGTGCTATCTTGCAAAATGCAGTTTTTCACGACGGCGCCCGCCCCAATCCTGACATTCCTGCAAACGATGCTGTTTATGAGGGTTCCCTCGATTTGGCAACCGTCTGCAACGAGCGAATTTTGAATTTGGGCGTTCTTGCCATATTTCGTAGGCAAGGAATCCCTTCTGTTCGTGGAAATCCTTCTGCCTTCAAAGTTAAAAAGGGTGTTCTGTTTTTCAATATCGAGCATTTCCATATTATAATGGAAGAAGGTTTCAACCGAGCTGATATGCGCCGAATATCCCCGAAACTCGTAGCTAAGCACAGTTAGCCGCTCAAGGGCATCAGCCAAAAGCACCCTTGAGAACCGCAGCATGCCGCAGATTTTCTCACCGGCAGTCAACGTAATAAAAGTTTTTTTTGACATAATGTATGAGCCTAAGGATAGGTTCACCGTTTCAGAAGAGTTTGACGCCCGCTCTACCCCCGTGATGCGACCGCCTTCAGATATATCGAAAACGACAGCGCTCTCGCGCTCGCCGGAAATTATGTGCTTTTTTGCATATATCGCAGTGACATCCGCTCCGCTTTTTCTGTGGGAATCAATGGCCGGACGGTAATCCATATTGCAAACTACGCTGCTGTCCGCCACAACGACATATTCGACATTAGACTCTGCCAAGAACTCCGCAGCCCTTTGGAGCGGGCCGTCCAGCTCATTATTCACACCTTTTCGCTCGTCTGCATGGTAAGGCGGAAAAAAAGTAACGCCACCTGATTTTCTGGCAAGACCCCATTCCTTTCCCATGCCAATATGGCCTATAAGCGACTGGTAATGGCTGTTGAGTATCATGCCGATGGAAAATATCTTAGAGTTGACCATGTTGGATAGCATAAAGTCCACCAAGCGGTATCTGCCTGCATAATGGGCTGCTGAGAGAGTCCTTATCGGGCTGCCGTCGCCGGCTCGATCGGGATGGGGGTCAGATAGACATAAACCTGCGTTCATTCTATTTATCCTTTCTTCTCATGAACTTGTTAGCTTCGATTATTGTATGACGCGGATAAACATTTAGACTTCCACCATCTGTTCTTGACTCGCCCGCCTGTGCGCCCTCCGCCACAACGGTATTCTCATCGAGTATCGAGTAATCTACTACGGCGCTTTTGCAAATCCGAACATTGTCCATAATTACGCTGTCCCTGACAATAGCGCCCTCCTCGACAATCACGCCAACCGACAGAATGCTGTTTTCAACGCTGCCGTAAATTTCGCAGCCTTCGGTGATGAGCGTATTCTTTATACTGCCGGTGGGCGCAATATAGTGCGGCGGCCGCCCTGCAGTCCTGGAAAGGATATGCCAATCCTCAAATCCAAGGTGCAGGTCGTCGAGCAAGTCCATATTTGCCTGCCAAAGGCTTTCCTCCGTGCCGACATCCTTCCAATAGCCATTAAAGCGGTACGCAAACATGCGTTTATCATCCCTCAGCATAGCGGGAATTAAATCCTTGCCGAAATCGTGCGTCGATTCCGGATTTTTTTCATCTTCGTAGAGATATTCCCTAAGCTCCCGCCAATTAAAAATATAGATACCCATGGATGCAAGGTTATTTTTGGGTTCTTCCGGTTTTTCTTCAAATTTTGTAATGACATCATTCTCGTCGGTGTTCATAATCCCAAACCTATGTGCATCCTTGATAGGCACCTCTATTACGGCAATCGTGCAATCTGCATTTACGCTTTTATGATACTCAAGCATTATGCCATAATCCATTTTGTAAACATGGTCGCCAGCTAAAATTAGCACATACTCGGGGGCGAATGTATCAATAAAATTCTGGTTTTGATAGACGGCATTGGCAGTGCCGCTGTACCATGCAGTGCTTCCTGGCTTGCTGTGCGGAGGCAAAATCGAGACCCCGCCGTGAAGCAGATCAAGATCCCAATGCTGCCCCTTGCCTATGTAATCGTGGAGCAGTAGCGGCTGGTATTGGGTCATGACCCCAACTGTGTCGATGCCAGACCGGACACAGTTTGTCAATGGAAAGTCGATTATTTTGTATTTCCCGCCAAAAGTAACGGCGGGCTTGGCTATCTGCTCAGTCAGTGATTTAAGCCTTGAACCCCTGCCGCCCGCAAGCAGCATGGCAACACATTCTTTTCGTTCGGCAATTACCATAGATTAAGTCCTTTCTTGAATTTAGAATTGTGGGGACAACCCCTGTATGTGTTATGCACCTGCGTCGCTTGCAACTTTCTAATCAGTTTTAATAAAGCACACAAGCGCAAGCGGCGGCACGGTGAGGCTGATGCTCTGTTGAAAACCGTGCATGGGGATATCCTCAGAGTGTATATCTGCGTTTCTATGCCCCCAGCCCCCAAATTCAGGCAAGTCAGAGTTAAAAATCTCGGCATAAACCCCTTTTTCAGGAACACCTATGCGGTAATTAACTCTCGTAACTGGAGCAAAATTTAGCAAAGCTATTACGTCAACACCCTTTTTGTCCGTTCTGGCAAAAGCAATTATATTTTGATTCCTGTCGCTGTCACTAATCCACTTGAAACCTTCCCAAGAGAAATCCACTTCCCATAGAGCGGGCGTATCTAGGTAAAATGCCCCAAGCGCCTTTGTATATTTCTTGAGGTTTGCGTGCATCGGATAATCAAGGAGAAGCCAATCAAGCCCGGAATAAGCGTCCCATTCCCTAAACTGCCCAAACTCAGCCCCCATAAACGTCAGCTTCTTGCCCGGGTGCGTCATCATGTAGCCAAGAAAAACCCTAAGGCCCGCAAACTTCTCTTCATATTCGCCGGGCATTTTGTTAAGGAGCGATTTCTTTCCGTGAACGACCTCGTCATGGGAGAGGGGGAGGATGTAGTTTTCGGAGAATGCATAAAAGAGCGAAAACGTGATTTTGCTATGCGCTTCTTTTCTGAACACAGGGTCAATCTCGATATACTCAAGCATGTCGTTCATCCAGCCCATATTCCACTTGAAGTTAAAACCCAACCCACCTTCATGTATTGGCATCGTCACCAATGGCCACGCCGTAGACTCCTCGGCAATCATCATCGCATTTGGAAACTCGCTGAACACAGCCTTGTTCATTTTTTTTATAAAGGCGATGGCATCGGGGTTGTCGTTGCCCCCCTGCGTATTAGGGGTCCACTCGCCCGCACTTCTGCCATAGTCGAGGTAAAGCATTGAGCTGACTGCGTCCACCCTGAGCCCATCCGCATGATAACTACCAAGCCAATACAGCGCATTTGAGACTAAGAACGACTGAACCTCCGTACGTCCATAATCGAAACAGCGGGTGCCCCATTCCCAGTTTTCCATCTTGTCCATTCCATGGCATTCATAAAGGTAACCGCCGTCATACTCTATAAGGCCATGCTGATCCTTAGGGAAATGGGCCGGAACCCAGTCTAGTATGACGCCTATGCTATTCTGATGGCATAGGTCAACGAATTTCATAAAATCGTGAGGCGAACCGTAACGCGAAGTAGGCGCATAAAAACCCGTAATCTGATACCCCCACGAACCTCCATACGGGTGTTCCATCACAGGCATCAGCTCAACGTGGGTATAGTTCATATCTTTGACGTAAGGTATCAGTTTCTCAGCAATTTCAGTGTAGCTGAGAGCCTCTCCACCTTCAGCTCTCATCCAAGAGCCAAGATGAACCTCATAAATATTCAATGGGCGGTCATATGGTGGCGTGCGACCGGCCTCTGCTTGCCACTGCTCGTCGCCCCATTCGTACCCGCTGAGGTCAAATACAATCGAGGCGGTCTTCCCCTCTGTTTCAGAGTAGAACGCAAAGGGATCGGCTTTAAGCAACTTGCCGTTGCGACCGCAAATCGCATACTTGTAACGCTGTCCCGAACTTACTTTTTCAAGCGTCGCTTCCCATATTCCCCCATCGGAAATTCGCACCATAGGAGTGCTATGCTCGTCCCAATCATTAAAGTCGCCGGCTAGGTATACTGCCGAAGCGCTTGGCGCCCATGTCCTAAATACGGCGGTACCCGCCTTGGAGTCGAAGTGGCAGCCCAGAAACTCATAAGAGTGGTAATTAGTCCCCTGATGAAATAAATATATGGGCAGATCATTTGCGTTTTCGTTTTCAATCATAAATCGTATCCCTCAACGGTAAATTTCACCTAACGCTCCCCTTCGTATCAGTATACACTATTTCAAATTGATTTGATATCAAAATTGGGAAAAAGCAAAAAAATTGACCGGAGAACCGACCCCCTGTCAACTTTTTCGCCTGAGGCGATTTAGAATTTTCATTGCTTTTCTGTAGTTGTACTTGCGGCCCCTATAAAGGATTTTTTCATCAGTCGGCTCATATCCGCAGGCTAGGTAGATTCCTACTGCTTTGTAGCTCCAGGTTTGCGTTTTCAAGAAAATATCGGCGCCTCCTTCCAGCTGCGCCATAAGTTCCGTCACTTTCGCCACTATCGCCTTTCCCAACCCCAAGCCTTGATGGCTTGGCAAAACTCCAATCCAGTGCAGCCACGGGCGGCGTTCATAGCCGACATACGACCACCACGCCGTGCCCGTAGCCACCTTTTGCCCTTCGCTGTCTTCAATGAACAAACACCGTCTGTGAAGCTCACTGCGATTTTCAAGAAAGCTCTCTTTAAAATGCATCAAAGCAGCAAACTCGCTGTCAAACTCAAGAACCGATGTCTCAATCGCTGCCCAGTGTGCCTCGTCCCCATCTTGGTAAAATGCAAAACGGTAGCCCTCCGGCAATGGGAAAGATGGAATCTGCGCCCCGGCTTTCTTTCGCATAAAAAAGCCTACATATGGAACACTCTTGTCGAGCATAATATCCCTATACCCTCTATATTTCTATCGTACCATCGAAGCATTTTGTTGCCACCCCTGTCATAAATACGCGCTCCCCGGTATAGTGTATTAGCAAATCTCCGCCCTGCATCTTTACTGTTATGTCTGTATCTTTTTTGCAATGCCCATTTTCTACTGCTGCGATTGCGGCAGCACAAGCGCATGTCCCGCAGGACTGCGTCTCTCCGTTGCCGCATTCCCATACGCGCACAAGCAGCAAATTCTCGTCCAGAACCTGCACAAACTCCGCATTCACCCGCTCGGGGAACATCGGGTCATTTTCAAACCTAGGGCCTACATCATGAAGGTCGAGCGAATTCACATCGTCGGTAAACACGACGCAATGTGAGTTGCCGATATTCAGGCAGGTGATGTCATACATCTGCCCACCAATGGAGGCAGGCTTGTTAATGAGCTTTTCATCATCCAGTGTCGCAGCCGGAATCTTTGCGGGGCTAAAATCAACTTCCCCCATGTCCACTGTCATCTTTGAGACTATGTTTCCGGTCGTGACGACTCGTATGCGGCGCAAGAGCCCTTCCGTCTCTATCAGTACCTCCGGCTTCCGGACAATCCCTTCGTCATAGAGGTATTTGCAAACGCAGCACAGCGCGTTTCCGCCGACTCCCCCAAAAGTCCCATCCATATTGTAGATGCTAATCCTTGCATCGGCTTTTTCCGATGGCCGGATCAAGACGACGCCATGCCCTCCAACGCCGAGGTGGCGGTCGCTGAGCTTGATGCTCAGGCTTTCCGGGTCGGTAATTTTTTTGTAGTCCAAACAGTTGAAGTAAATATAGTCATTTCCGCAGGCCTGCATCTTCGTAAATTGAAGCCTCCTCAAACCTGAGCGCATATTGTTGACGTCAACGAGCTCAATCGTCGTATCCCAATACTTGCTCATCAGGCAATCGGCTATGGCATTTGCGGTATCTACCGAGGTGAGGCATGGGACTGCGCGCTCAACAGCCTTGCGCCGTATTTTAACGCTGTCCCTATTGGGGTCTCGCCCCTTGGTGGACGTCGAGATTACATAGCTTATTTTTCCGCTTTCGATTAGCGGCAAGACATTGTTATCGCCCTCATAAATCTTTTCGACTGATATAATTTCCAAGCCAACCCTTTTGAGCTTCTCTGCTGTGCCCCCGGTCGCATAAAGTCTAAAGCCCAACTGGGAGAACTTGTGCGCCACATGAATCACCTGCGCCTTGTCCTGATCTTTGACAGAAATGAAAATACCGCCTTCTTTGTTCATATTATAGCCTGCCGCACGCATCCCCTTGTAGAGAGCTTCCTCTCGAGTCGACGCAATGCCCAGCACCTCTCCGGTCGACTTCATTTCCGGCCCTAATTGCGTGTCCACATCGCCCAGCTTTTCGAATGAAAACACGGGAACCTTGACAGCAACATACGGCGGCTGCTTTGCAATTCCCGTGCCATAACCCATGCTGACCAGCCTCTCCCCAAGCATGCAGCGCGACGCAAGTGCAATCATTGGCACTCCGGTCACTTTGCTGATGTACGGAACAGTGCGCGACGAGCGGGGGTTTACTTCGATGACATACAGCTCGCCTTCGCTGATCAAATACTGGATATTCACAATGCCTATTACCTTCAAGGCCATTGCAAGCCTCTTTGTGTGATCGATAATTTTCTCGCAAAGATAGTCGTCAACATTCCATGCCGGATAGACCGCAATCGAGTCTCCCGAGTGAACCCCGGCCCGCTCGATGTGCTCCATGATACCGGGGATTAAAATGTCGGTTCCATCGCAAATCGCATCGACCTCCAGCTCTGTTCCCACCAAATACTTGTCTATAAGTATGGGGTTTTGAATATTTTGCCTAAGAATGATTTCCATATATTCACGGATGTCTTCTTCGGAAAATGCGATTATCATATTCTGCCCGCCAAGCACGTACGATGGGCGCATCAGCACCGGGTAACCAATCCGCTCTGCAGCTTTAAGAGCCTCTTTCTCAGTCATTACCGTGTCGCCTTCCGGCCTGAGGATGTTTAGTTCTTCAAGCAGCGCATCAAAGCGCTCCCTATCTTCTGCGACATCAATGCTGTCTGGCTGCGTTCCCAAAATTTTTACGCCGATGCTTTTGAGGTACGATGTGAGTTTGATAGCGGTTTGCCCGCCGAAAGCGACAACGACGGCATATGGGTTTTCAGTTCTGATAATGTTGTGCACATCCTCGCTCGTCAGCGGATCGAAGTAGAGCCTGTCCGCAGTATCGTAGTCTGTCGAGACAGTTTCCGGATTGTTGTTTGCTATGACGACATCGTATCCGGCGGCTTTAAGCGCCCAAACACAGTGGACGGACGCATAGTCAAATTCGATGCCCTGGCCTATGCGGATTGGCCCTGAGCCAAAGACTATAATCGTCTTTTTTTCCTGGCCGTGCTCCTCCAGCTGCTTTGCTTTGAAGTCCGTCGCCTCGTTTTCGTGGTCGAAGGACGCATAGAAGTATGGTGTTTCCGCAGGAAATTCCGCAGCGCAGGTATCGACCATTTTATACGCAGCGGGAAGTGGGTTGCTAATTTTCCTGCCCGACAGGCGCTCAATCACCGCATCCGGCCAGCCCATGCGTTTTGCGTCGATATACGTGGCTTCGTCAGCATCAGCCGCCCCATGTTCCCGGCTTACGACCCCCGACCCTTTCCAATCTCGCAGCTTCTTTTCCATTTTCGCAAGGTTGCTTAGCTTGCTTAGGAACCATTCGTCGATTTTGTTGATTTCATAAATTTCGTCTATTCCAACGCCCCGGCGTAGAGCTTCGTAGACGACGAATATGCGCTCATCCGTGCTCTCGTGCAGGCGCTTTCTTATTGTTTCCGTATCTAAGCCCTCTAAGTAGTTGTCGCTCAGGCAGTCCTTACCCAATTCTGCGCCCCTGACTGCTTTCATTATGGCTTCCTCAAATGTCGTCCCTATAGCCATAACCTCGCCGGTAGCTTTCATCTGAGTGCCCAAGGTCCGCTTTGCGTAAACAAATTTGTCAAATGGGAATTTCGGAAACTTAACAACGACATAGTCCAGAGCCGGCTCAAAGCATGCGCTGGTCCTCTTGCCTGTGACGGCATTTTTGATTTCGTCAAGCGTATAGCCTATGGCAACCTTTGTCGCAACCCTCGCTATGGGGTATCCCGTAGCTTTTGAGGCAAGGGCTGATGAGCGCGACACCCTTGGGTTGACTTCTATGACCGCATATTCAAAGCTGTCGGGGTGGAGAGCCAGCTGAACATTGCAGCCGCCTTCGACTCCGAGCGAGCACACTATATCAAGGCTCGCCTTGCGCAGAATCTGATACTCCTTGTCTGCCAGGGTAACGGCGGGCGCAACTACAATGCTGTCCCCGGTGTGGACTCCGACGGGGTCGATGTTTTCCATGGAGCACACGGCTACTGCGTTATTGTGCGCATCGCGCATAACCTCGAATTCGATTTCTTTCCATCCCGATATAGACTGCTCCACTAGAATCTGTCCAATCGGAGACATGCGCAGGCCGTTTCCAGCGATTTCCGTGAGCTCGTCCGCATTGTGCGCAATCCCGCCGCCTGTTCCGCCGAGGGTGAATGCAGGCCGTATTATTGCCGGGTAGCCTATCACTTCGTCGACGAATGCGTGTGCATCTTCGACGTTCATCACAACCTTTGAAGGGATTACGGGCTGCCCGATTTCCAGCATCGTTTCTTTAAAGAGCTGCCTATCCTCCGCTTTGTCAATCGTCACCGGATTTGCACCGAGGAGCTTAACTCCGTTCCTATCCAGAAATCCAGATTTTGCGAGCTGCATCGAAAGTGTCAGCCCGGTTTGCCCACCGAGCGTCGAGAGCAGGCTGTCCGGCTTTTCCTTCTTTATTATCCTTTCAAGGACAGGTATCGTCAACGGCTCAATGTATATTCTATCGGCCATCTGGTTGTCGGTCATTATCGTTGCTGGATTTGAATTTATAAGGACTATCTCTATGCCCTCCTCGCGCAGCGCTCGGCAAGCTTGCGTCCCTGCATAGTCGAACTCCGCTGCTTGCCCTATAACTATCGGGCCGGAGCCTATGACGACTATTTTCTTGATATCTTTATTCAGCGGCATTTGAAACAGTCCTCCTCAATCACTTTTCCGAATCGCTAAATGGTAACACAAAATAAGGAGTGTTGGCAAGGCAATATTAATGTTTTTCTGAAATTTCACAGACTTACTTATATTTTAACTATTTTACATAATGATTACAAATTCACAAAATATCATAGTTTTGTCTCTTGACTAGGCAGGCCCAAAAGTATATATGTTAAATGATGGTGAAATACATGTCAAAACAAATTAATGTTGCTCATTGTTCTCAAGATATGATGATGAAGCTAGGAGGTTCGCACTATGAAGCCAAGGCAATTTACATCCCTCGCATATAACTCACTCGATGAATTTATTTACGGAAAATCCCCCAATCCTGTTACATGTAAGAATGGGATGGTCATCGGCGGCGGGACTTTATATCCGGAAATCAACTTCACCCTTCCAAACATGCAAGTTACAAACGAGACTTTGATGGAAGTGCTCGACACTTACCACGACATAATTACCGGAGTCCTGACCAAGGCACACGAACTGCACGCCCCCGGCGTGGTAGTCGAATACGAAACTCTTCCGGAGTTTACCTACAATCCCGCTTGGGGCATCCAAGTACATAGGATTTTGCGCGACACGATGCGCGAGTTTGAAGTTAAGCACGGCTTGAAGAGCGTTATCCGCATGACCCCAAATGATGTGCGTGAATTTAATCGCCCTCCTATTATGCGCAGCGGGCGTTATTTCAATAATATGCTTGATGTTTTTGACACTACAGCAAAGGAAGGCGCTGACATCCTCTCCATTGAGTCCACTGGCGGCAAAGAGATCAACGACGAGGCTATTATCAATGTTGATTTGAAAACTTCGATTTTTGCGCTCGGCGTGCTTGGAGCTCGCGACATGGCGTTTCTCTGGCAGCATATCTCGAATATAGCTCGTGCAAATGGAGTCATTTCCGGCGGAGACTCGGCTTGCGGGTTTGCCAACACGGCAATGGTTCTCGCTGAGAGAAAGTATATCCCCAAAGTGTTTGCCGCAGTGCTCAGGGCAACAGTGACACCAAGGGCTCTTGTTGCCCTTGAGTATGGTGCAGTGGGCCCCAGCAAGGACTGCGCTTATGAAAATCTTTACCTAAAAGCAATTACCGGCACTCCGATTTCTATGGAGGGCAAGAGCGCCGCCTGTGCACACTTCTCCCCGATCGGCAACATCGCAGCAGCTTGCACCGATTTGTGGAGCAACGAGTCCGTGCAGCAGATTAAGCTGCTTTCCGGCTTCGCTCCCGAGGTTTCTATGGAGCAACTGGTCTATGATTGCCGCCTTATGAATAAAGCCGCCGAAAAGGGTCAAGCCGTATTTATGCGCGATTTGCTGACCGAATCGGACTGCTATCTCGACCCGCAGGCCTACATCCTCCGCCCCGATGTCGCATTCAGGATTGCAGAGGAGATTGTTAAGACGCAGGACGCTTTTTCGCGCACTGTCAATACGGCAAGGCTTTCACTTGACATATTGAGTGACGCCGTCAAGAACAAAGAGCTTGTAATCGACGACAGGGAGCTCAAGTATATCGACATACTGCGCGAACAGGTTGATGAGATTCCGGAGGACGAAGAAGAGTTTATTGCAGAGATGCTAAAAGAAGTTGACGCTGACAAATTCATCCCGGAAGAGTATGGGTTATAACAATTATTAATTTATAAATCACTTTGCTGCTCAGCGATTGACAATGTTTGTCAATCGCTGAGTTTTTGTGCCGCTCACAGCAAAACAGCTGCGTGCAGTCGTCATTTTAACGAAAGCATTTCCGGGAATGTAAGGTTTTCTCCGTTTCCCTCCATTTCCTTTTAAGACTCCACACGTTCTGTTCTGCCATATTGCCCCTGCTGTCGGCTTGACAAAGCTAAAGATAACCTTACGATTTCGGCAGTTAGCTGGTCTGTACCAGCTATCGACCCGGCATCTAGAAGCCTGCACACTCCTCTAAGTTCGGTCAGTTACTTTATCTTTTCTGCGCAACCACATCAAAAAGATGCCAAAGCTTTGTTGGGACTAACACCGAGGGGCCTTCCGAATACTGCTCCCTAAAATGCTCAATCGTGAAGTCCTTGAAAAGCTCGTCAAACTGCTCTTTTGTAATAAAAGTAGCATCGCTCATGTACGCCCATTCATCTTTAACTCCGAACAAGTTCCCGGCGAATCTGCCGCCCGGTTTTATAGCGCTTACAATCTTTTCCCAAAATGCGCCAAAATGTTCTGGTTTGCAAAACGGGAGACTAAAAACTGAATAAATGAGGTCGGCTTCGGGGATTGCCATGTGCTCAAAGTCTGCCTGAATGCATTTGACTTTGGCTTGTTTATCTTCCGGCAATTTTGACATAATGTTTGCAAAGCCATCCGGAGTGGAGTCGACGGCATAGACAGTCCATCCGCGTTCTGCAAGCTCGATAGTATCGATGCCGCTGCCGCATCCCAAGTCAACGGCATGGCCTGCAAAATCGCCAAAGAGCTCAAGTGTCTTTTTCATCATCCACCGGGGCGGGGTATCCAATGTCCGCTTTATAAACTCCGGCCAATTTGTATTTTTATCCAAGCCTAAGCCCTCCATATTCCGTACCTGTTCTTACAATACTATTCTGACCAGCGAAACTATTTTACACATCACTGCGGCGTCAGTCAATATCTGATGCGCTCTCCCCTATCTTTGAGGTGTGGGCGCCTGCGGAATAAATCCGCCCTCAATCACCGCCCGCCACGCCCTATGCGACTCGAAGCTGAGCGTTGGGCTTGAGTTGCCGCCAATCGAGCTATGCATCGAAAGATGCCGGCGCAAATCGCCCCGCAGTTGTTCGTTTGAGGTGCTGTTGTAAACTTCAATAGCCGGCAAAACCCCCGCAACTCCTGACCTTCGGACTATCTCCATGTCATATTCTCGCAGTGTCCCGCTCAAGTACCTTCCTGTGTTATAGCGCACGACCATTGCATCGGGGTTTGATAGGCACAGTGCGACAATCATAGCCGACCCCACTACCAGTGAAAACCTAACAATCGAAAAATCCCACTTTTGCAAAGCTATCAAAGCAACAAAAACTGCTGCCATAAAAACCATAAAAATACATGGCAACAACCGGCGCATCGTCAACCCGAAGACCCCAATATAGAGCGCCATTTTGCTAAAGGCTGTCGCAATCAGGACTAAAGTAAGTATTGCCAGCGCAATGTTAAAGATTTTCAAAATCTGCGACTCTGCGCGCACTTTCTTTGAGCATAGATTGCTGATTGTCAAGAGCGTCAAGTTAATAGCAGCGATGCCGCAGAGCTCAAAGAATCCCCTTCGGGCGAATTCGGAATAAGTGAGCCAGCCGTCAGGCTTGCTGCCGGTAAATGCCGAGAAAAAATAGGGCAATTGGCTGAAGATAAACACAAGGTAAAGCGCGCAGACAGAGCCAAGGACTATATTTATAGTCGCCGGTTGAACAATTCTCAGCGCAGCGACGGCGCTGGCAGCAGATTCAGGCTTTATTATATCCGTGCCCTTTCTGTGCGCCGCCCCAGATACAAGCCCATATAGGTATGCCGCAACCGGAATGGCAAAGAAAACGTAAATCGCAATCTCTACAAAACTGAACCTGAAAACAGACCTTACAAACCCCATTAATACACCAAATCCCCCGGCATCAGCGCTCTCGAGCAGCGGTATGATAATAAGAGCCAACATCAGCGCCACGGCAGTTCCCAATATGACTGGAAGAACCCTGCCCCGCCTCGCCCCTTTTCCAAGGGCCGAGAAGCTGACATATTGATTGAGAATATTCCGAAACGGGACAATTATGACTGCCTTGATTCCGTCAATAAGCAGGTAATTCCCAGTTCTCCCCATCAATGTGGTGCCGGAAGCCACAAGAACATAATATGTAGCTGAGCAAAACAAGAACAAACCTCTAACACCCGCAAATCCGGCATTTCCCCACAGCGCGTATGAAGCGCCCGTCAGCCACGTCACAGCAGCCCAATATACTGCTGCGCCGCTTTTTACGAATGCGCCCTTCTTCATCAGATACGCTGTAACTCCAAGTAGATACGCCGTCGTGAATGCCGCCACTCCCCAGCCCCGCCATGAAAAAAATACCCAGCGCGAGAAGAGGTACCCAAGGGCAAATGCGGCTATTGCAAACAAAAAATCGGTCAAGTCGGGCTTGAAAGCATTCCCCACTTTTTCCTCTGCGCTTTGCTCAGGCCACTGTGTGCGCAAAAGGGATTCATCTCCTTGCGTTACCATTTGTCTATTCTCCATGGCTAACGTCCTCCATTTCATATTCCAATATATCTCCGGGCTGGCACCCCAGCGCTTTGCAGATTGCCTCCAGCGTTGAGAATCTAATTGCCCGCGCTTTCCCCGTCTTTAAAATCGATAGATTTGCCTGGCTGAGCCCAATGGCAGCGGCAAGTTCGCCTGATGATATCCTGCGTTTTGCCATCACTACATCAAGATTTACAACAATTGGCATGGATGCCGCCCTCCTTTAAATAGTGTAATCCGCATCATCCTGAAGCGAAACTGCTTTTGCGATGACATTTTTCACAACGCAGACCACAAGTCCCATGAATGCTGCGGCGATTCCAATCGGCAGCCAAGGCGCATAATACAGCGACGATGCGATGCAGATTATTCCGCCGACGAAGAGGCACCAAGAGATAAGCCGCAGGGTAGACACGTTTTCTTTGACGAACACGCTCCCTGCGCTTATGCGGCGCAACAGCATATACAGGTTCACAAGCAAAGCTCCGGCAGGGATGCACCCCACGTACAGGGTCCAAAGAAACAACGCAGATCCTGCGGCATTCGCCATCGCCGACATTCCAATGAGCCGCGCCACAAGCCTGGGTGCAAGCACTGCGCAAGCCAGAAGCAGCACCATAAATGCGATAACAGCTATTTTGCTCAAGACAAGCGACTTATTCTCATTCCACATGAACGTACCCCCATATTTTTCCCTAGGCAGAAATTTCTGTAATATGAAGTCTAGCACACCAATTATCGAATTGCAATATTTTTTTATCGTTTTTCGATATATTTTTATCGTATGCCTTAATTTGTGCGTTACTATTCAGTGCCAGCCAAGAAAACCTAGGAGCAGGCTTCTCAATGCCGGACTGATAGCAGGCACTGAATAGTCATTTGTGCTTGCTTGATTCGCTACTGCTAATCCCGATAACCAAAACACAAAACTCCCCATAATGCTCTACAAGAGGAAACAACGCATCCGATGAGATTTTCCCATCGGATGTTTGTTTTTCAGGTTTTCATTTCCCCAACAGCTGCAGCACGCTCTGTAGCAGCGCGTTTGCCTCATCACTCATACCACTGCGCTTGCGCATGGTACATCCTTGCATACAGACCATCCTTTTCCAGCAGTTCGGAATGCGTCCCGTCCTCGACAATGCGCCCATCGTCGAATACCAGGACACGGTCAACAAGCTGCGTTATGCCGAGCCGGTGCGAGATAAGTATCGTCGTGCGGTCGCCGATTATGTCGGTGAAGTGCCGATAAAGCTCCGCCTCGGCTACGGGGTCGAGCGCAGCGGTCGGCTCGTCGAGTATCATGATTTTCGCATCAGAGCGGTAGATGCAGCGTGTGAGTGCCACTTTCTGCCATTGCCCACCGGAAAGATTGTTGCCGCTTGGGCTAAACGTGCCGACAACTTCATCGAGGCCATTGTCCTGAGCTTCAATGAATTCCCATGCACCGGTGTTCTCCGCCGCTGTGCGGATTTGCTCATCAGATTCCCCGCGCCCTAAATCTGAAATAACTATGTTTGCGCGGATTGTCGTCTCGTACCTGGCAAAATCCTGAAAAACTGCGGATAGTGCCTTTCTCATTTTTGAGATATTATCATAAATGCTCTCCCCGCCCATCGTGACGTCGCCGTTGTCAGGCTTATACAGTGCGCACAACAGGCTCACAAACGTGGTCTTGCCACTGCCGTTTTCGCCGACGATCGCAACTTTCTCGCCTTCTCGGATATGCACGTTGAGGTTCTGCAGAATCTTCCGTTCTGTGTTGGGATAGGTGAAGTCTACATCCTTAAACTGGATCGAGAAATTATTCTGGGGTTTGGCGGCGGAGCCGCGCATCTCATACTCAAGCAAATCAAGGTAGAAGAAGTCACGCATATATGCGGCATTGCTGGAAAACTGCGCAGCGGCGGTGAAAATCCTTGCCGTTACGTCCTGCAGCTGACTTGCCATAGTGAACACGAGCATAAATGCGCCGATTCCAACAACAGGATTATCAAATATCTGCCGCGCGGCAATCAGCAGGATAACAACATACACCCCGCTTCGAAATATATCTGCAAGCGAGTTGAAGAAAACGTGCTTTTTCGTCACCCGGTTCTTTATACCGATATACTCTGCGTTCAATCTTTCAAATTTGCCGCGCAGCCACGGATAAGCGCCGAAGAAGCGCGTGTCATTAATCGCCGTGCTCATCGTCGCCTCAAAGAACGCACTGTTTGACATAAGCCAGGGCAGTACATAGAACCCTTGCGCCCAATACTGCTCATCGCTGAACTTTGCAGATATCAGTATCGCAGGGATACAAGCTGCGACAAGGATTATGACGATCCACACGTCAACCGCCCATAAAACCGTGATTATGCTGATGAACGTGATTATGTCCTGCAGCCACGTAATTGTCGTGCCAACACTGTTGGCGACGCGCTCCCCCGCCTCCGTGCTGACGAAGTTTATGCGCTTTTTGAAATCGTCATAGTTCAGTATGTACTTGTACTGCACGTCACAGGTGCAGCGCAGGATGCGTTCTCGCATGAACATCTGGATTTTCACTCTGTTGCGCACCTCGAAGTAGCTGTTGAGCGACCGCCACAGCAGTTGCACGACATACAGCGCCGAGAGTATCACAAACACACCGATTATCGACGATACATACTCCTCGCCACGCCCATATGCGCCTTGGATTTCATTAGAAAAATTCCGCACATAAATCGCAATAAGCATCGGCAAAAACGCCATCGCAAATCCAAGAATGCTGACGAGTATCGAGCCTGCGCCGCGGACTTTTAGACTGACTTTGAGCGATTTGCCAAAGATTTTCACACTTTGTGCAAATGTTAGCTTTTCCGTTCCCATTATCCGGCCGCCTCCTTTGTTGGATTAGATGCGTCGTACCATTGCGCCTGTTCGGTGAAGAATTTTGCGTACAAGCCGTCTTTTGCCATCAGCTCGTCATGTGCCCCCATTTCGGCGATTTTGCCATCGTCCAGCATAATTATCTTGTCAGCCATCCGAGCAAAGCCGACACGGTGGCTTATTAGTATCGCAGTCCTGTCGTCGAGCATATCGCGGATGCCTTCGAACTGCTCCATCTCGGCAATCGGGTCAAGCATTGAGGCAGGTTCGTCAAATATCAGCACATCCCGGTCAGACATATGCGCCCTGGCGGATGCGACACGCTGTTTCTCTCCGCCGGAAAGCTCCGTACCGGATGGGTCTTGAAAAGTCCCGAGCAGTGAGTTCAGCCCATTCGGCAAATTCGCC
Organism: Oscillospiraceae bacterium; assembly: GCA_009787995.1. GTDB lineage: Bacteria > Bacillota > Clostridia > Oscillospirales > Oscillospiraceae > WRMH01. The sequence goes on along the minus strand of WQSH01000016.1, from coordinate 11,983 downwards.
ATTACCTTTTCCGCACCGCCTTTTTTGACTGCCGCACGAATCCTGTCTTCATTGTCCATATCCTCAACTGCGCCGACTCCGATATTCTCTCGCAGTGGTGCGTGATATATGTAGTATTCCTGAAAAAACACTCCTATTCTGGTGCGCACATAGTCGCGCTTGTATTCGCTGTACTTTCTGCCAAACACTTTGATGCTGCCGGAATCCGGCTTGTACATATCCAGCAGCAATTTGACAAGCGTAGTCTTCCCGCTGCCATTGGCACCGACAAGCGCAACGACTTCGCCCTTGTTTACTTGGAAGCTCATGTCATTGATGGTCTGCGTATCGCCATATGAGAAAGACAGGTTCTGCACGTCGAACACAACATTTTCATCCGCCGGAGCCTCTGCCCCGCCATAGTCCCTGTGTTTCGCAAACTCAAACAAGCGGCGCTGTTTGTCAAGCGCTATCAGGCCGAAATCAAATGTTGTAATGTTTCTCGCCGTGCCTGATATCGCATTGTAAAGGTTCAGGCACAGCGTAAACAGCACAAGGAAAATGTCCGGCGTCATCTCCGCGCGCACGACCCTTGTTATGCTCAGCCCTACGACGATTATCAGGAACGCATAAAATCCCGCACTTGTAATCAAATCGCGCAGCTCTGCAGATTTTTGCCGCCCTAAATCCCGCTTTAGGATGCGCATAACGGGAACGCGCCATTGCTCGACAATTGCATCTGTATTTTCAAAGACTCTTGTTTCTTTTGCCATCCCATGGTTGTCAACCATTTTCTCAAAGTATTCAATCTGCCGCAAATCGTGGAACTCTTCTGAATTGCTGTGGCGTGTGCTTTTCGCAAAAACCATGCTGACGACAAAAATTGCCACAACATACACCGCCGATATCGCAAAAATCAGCGTAGAAAGCGAAAGCGCCACAACAAGCAGCGCAATTATCCCGACCAGCTTTGCAAATATAAATACCAGCCCCGAGACAAATGACCAAAGAGAGTGTGCCTCTAAAAGCGCAGAAAGCCAATTGTCATTGACTTCCTTGCGCAATAGATCCTTCATTTCGATTTTCTGAATCTCTTCCATCGCATGCCGGTACAGCCCGCCAAAATATGGGTCATAAGTGATAAATTGCATCAGCTGCACATCTATCCTCGCAGACAGCCCGATGGCAATCATCAGCAGGCCCAATCGTACTATCGGCCCGACGACGTCTGCGTATGTATACGCCCCGCCAATCAAGAATCCGCTGATTACGCTCAGCGTTTCACGGTTAAACTGCAGCGCAACCGCCGGAAGAACCGCCAGCGCCCCGACCACAACGAACCACAGGATAATTTGCCATGGATTTATCCCCCACGCCAATCGGAAAGCCCACGTGACTGTGCGCAGCCTGTTTGATTTTTGCATCAGTAGTCCTCCTAAATTCTGAGTGCTTCCAAAATATATGCAATAGCGTCAAGCGTTGGCGGAAATCTCCACCAGCCATCTATACACATGGGGTAAGCTCCATCCTTTGTTTCTACCAGTTTTCTTCTGGCACATTCTCCTTCTGTACACTTGCCGCACCAGAAAATGTGTTTTTGAAAATCGCCAGGCAGCGACTTGAAGAACTCAATTTGACTTTCAGCCCTTGCTTCATCCCCTTCTTTCCATGTGTTCTTCCACCCCATGTGAACATAGCAATCACTTCCGTATCCAGCCCAAGAATAGCGTGGGTGGACAAAGGCGCGGGAGTGAAAATCGGGCAGTTCTTCCAATGACATCCAAGAATAAAGATTCAAAACCCTCCTATCCGCGACGTCGTATTCATATCTGCAGGGAACTGTTTCGCTGGGCTAACGCCGTAAACACGCTTAAAAGCAACGCCGAAAGCGTCCGGCGAATTATACCCATACTTTACTGCTATGTCAATAATCCTGTCAGTTGTGGTTCTGAGTTCGACAAATGCCTCATACAGTTTACGCCGCCTGATATACTCTGTCAATGTAATTCCGGCATTCAGCACGAAAACACGCTGCAAAGCTTCGATAGGGCACGCTGTAATGCGGCTTATTTTGTGATAGTCAATCTCATCACACAAGTGGTCATCGATGTAGACAAGGGCATTATTTAGTTGTTCAACCCAGTTTGCCACGCGCACTCCCTCCCAACTGTTCTTAGTGTAAAGGATTCGTACATCTGATGTCCGTCATTTTACATGTGAAAACTAACGTTTGTTGATTTCTGAAAAAATGCGCAAATCTTTATCACCTTTTATTCAGAAGGCAGCAGCACTCCACATTTGCTGTCCTCGGGAACATATCTACGGCGCATGCCTTAATGAGCGAATATCCATCGAGCATCCGGATGTCCCGGGCTAGAGTCGCCGGGTCGCAAGATACATATACTATGCGCTTGGGAGAAAGCCCAAGAATTTTCCGCAAGGCATCCCTGGACAAGCCGCTCCGAGGCGGGTCAACTATGATGCAGTCAGGCTTGACGGCCTCATCGCTCCATTGGGCGGCGTCGGCAGCTATAAAGTCAATATGCGAAAACCCATTTCGCCTTGCGTTTTTGCGCGCGGCCTCTATCGCATCAGGGTTTATTTCAACGCCCAGGGCGCGCCCCGCATCCCGCCCGACAAAAATTGTCAGTGAGCCGACGCCGCAATACAAGTCAAGCAGCGTCTCCGATGGGGACATCTCCGCATATTCACGAGCCTTTCGGTACAAAAGCGACGCCGCTTCCGTATTTACTTGGAAGAACCCGGAAATCCCAAAAACTAAACCGTCCAGCTCTTCTTCCAGCGGTGGGCTTATACCATTTCTTCCCGAACGGAGCATCACCTCACCTTTTCCGCTGCGAAGCTCATGGGCAATGCCAAGATTTGCGCCTAGATTGCCGCCTGAAATTCCCCTGCCGGAAGCCGAAGCCATCCGCTCAAGCACTTCGTTTAAATCATCCTTTAAAAGGGCACATCTTTTTATGGGAATGACCATATGGCTTCCCGCTCCATAAAACCCCAATGATTCTCCATCGGAGTGGAGGACTGCCTTGTTGCGGTACCCATCAGGACGACCCGTGCTCAGAATTCCATCCACATGGGCGGCTAGCCCACCGATTCTCCCCAGTGCGTCATTGATCCGCCTGAGCTTGGCGTCTAGCTCCTCGACATAGGTGATATGCCTAAAGTCGCAGCCCCCACAGCCCGGATAATATGGGCAGTCCGGCTCTATGCGGTGCGGCGAGGCCGTCAAAATGCGGCAAACCTCTCCATATGCGCTTCGGGGCTTCTCTTTTGTCAGCTTGACCTCCAAGACATCCCCGCGAGCCGCACTTCGGACAAAAACAACCTTGCCATCGCAAAGCCGGGCCACGCCTTCTCCGCCCGAGCCGTAACCTGTGATAGTGACATTGTGGACTGCATCCGAAAACGCAGCTTGCATACTAAAACCTCCCCTGCCGTGGGGCAACTGTAGCCCACTTTTGATTATCTCATATTTGTCAACAGCAGGGAAGCCATTCTTAACATATGGATAAAGCGGCAGTTTTCTTTGCAAATCACAGCTCTGCCGCACTTCGTGACATTAAGAGCGGCAAATCAAGGGAGTGTAGAACCTCATTGAGCCATTGAATGCGCCTCGCCCCTTCGAGATGGGACAGTTCTTTTTCCATCGTCCAAGCGATTACCGTATCATGGGGCAGAGATTTGGATAAAATAAATCCAGCCCGCATAAGCACAGCTTGTATGACATCGAGGTCTTGTTCCATAGCAATCAGGAGAGCAAGTATGGATTCCTTTTTCAAGTGTTTCCCCGCCCTTATATACCTGAGCATCCTCTCGGAGACTATCGCTGAGCTGCATAGGTCTGTCATCTTGCCTGGATATTTGGCAAGGAGCATCCCAAAGCATTGAGCAAAATCATCGGTGTTGCGCTTAAGCGACAAACCCGCCTTGTTTGCCAAATCCTCCATCTGCGTAGCGTTTAGACCGAACAAATCCCCAGTTTTTAGTATAACATTGAACTTAAGCGAGCCCTTTGTTAGCGTGCTTGCCGGGTTATTGCGCCAGTAACTTATGTGCTGATGAGTGACACCTAAAGAGCTGTAAACAGCGTCCAAATTGACAATCATGCTTTTTTTTATAGTCCTGCGCATGTGCCGCAAGAGCGGAAACAAAGCCTTGTTCAAGATTTAGAGTGCGCTCTGCCAGCCAACTTTTAATTTTTGAATGGTTCATGTGCAGGCTCTCCATTTAGCAAACCACTCTGCCATTTTCACCTATCTTTATTTGTCGGCAGAACTTTTCTCTCTAACAACAATAACGCCATCTGTCATATCAATGCAAAAACCCAGACCCTCCACAAGCAGCCTCGCCCGCACAAATGCTTTGCCGTCAACAATAGCGCCGGGTATATCTAACCTTTGGCCCAACAAATTGAATTTCAAAACACTTTCCTCAACCAGCTTGGGGGCGGGGGCTGCGGTAGCGGCAGGCGCAGACGGCTTGAAAGGCGACACTGCATTCATAGCAGACCAGATATCCTGCCTAAACCTGTCCATTGTTAAGCCGTAGACCTTCCAGAGATGCTCCACGTCACCATGGTTGGACGCAATTCCCAACCTATGCCCCTCAGCGTGGGAAACGACAACGCCGTCTGCAAGCGGATCGAAATTGTGCTGCTTGCAAAGGTGAGAGAACAGCTCCACGCCCACCTTGTACGTCGCTTCGACAAAGGCTCTTGACGCGGCAGGGTTATTATCTTGAAAAGCAGAGCCACCTACGTACTTTATTGTCCGCGGCTCTACAAGCTCTATTCCGATATGCGTGCTGTTTCCGCTTCCGTTCGGACCTTTTCCGCAATGCCATGCTCGAAAATTCCACGGCATGGTCTGAAACACTCTGCCGTCACTCCCAACAAAAGCGTGAACGCCAACTTTCCTGCCATTGGGCTTGCCGCTGGGGTCGTTAAATATTCTGACGAAAACCTCTGGATCGGGCTGTGGGCACCCAACAGAATGAAGCATTATGCCTCTCATTTTGACTATTTGCTTTGCTTTGTAATTTTCATTATTAGTGGTAAAATTTTCGATGATATGCAATTTCTCACCTCATCCCTCATTTAGCGCACAACCCAAGTATGCAGGAGCTCCCCGGTCAATTGCTCGCAAGGATGCCTTTTTTTGATGTGCTTTAATCAAAATCTTCAAATTTATCGAACGCATCCGAATGATTGCCCAATTGCCCATTTCCGTTTTTCCCCCTGCTCTCCAGTCCCTTGCGAATCTGGTAAAACCCTATCGAAGAACCATACAATGTGGCCATCGGCACCTTCAAGTCGGCTACATCGATGCCTTCAACAAGTTGCATATACTTAACAAAGCTCGATGTTATGAACATGAGGATAGAGAGGAAAACAAGTATCTTTTTGGAGATATCGCTTTCGCTTTTTTGCGCAGCGCCGCTCACTTGGGGGCTAGAGCCCCGGGGCTGCTCCCGCTTTTGCGCCTGAGCGCTTTCGTGTATAGTGTCTATAATAAGCTGCTTTAAGTCATTTGGGTGCATAGTGCCCCTCCCTCTCCGCCTGATATTGTCCGCTAATTATGCCGCAGGCTTAGGCGTTTCTGCCGCCGTATCAACATCCATCATGGCGGCGTTGTATTGCTCCTTATTGTCGTCCAAGGCTTTTTTGCTGCCCTCCCACGTTCTGCAATCTTTGATTGCTTTGGCGAAGTATGTTTGCATGCCGGCAATGTTTTCTTCACCCGCAGCCTTTGCATCAGCCGCCTTCAAAGATTCTAACGTTGGCTCTTTTCCATCCTCGAAAGCTGCGGCTGACATTACCGTGGATTTGATTTCGGCTTTGAAGTCATCCCAAAAATGAGCGTTCCTTTCGAGCTTGTTGGTGATTTCACTCTTTTCCTTGTCGTCCTTAGCGTTGTTTAGCTCTGTATGGCGCGCCAGATGGAAGTTCCCCTGTTTGCTGTCTGCTTGCTTTATGAAGTCGTTAATCGCCATGTCAAATGAGTCTCTAGCGGCAGCTTCGGACGATTCAAGCTGGAAGCGTTTCTCTCGCAGGCTTTTTAGCGTTTGATTGCGCTCCCTGCTTTTGCCTGTAAGCGCTTTTCCATTGGAATCTACCGCCTTGCTGGACAATACATTTGGCGCAACGCTTGCAGCCATCATGTCAAGCACACGAGCAAGCCCCTCCGGTATGCCGTGGTTTGTGGCTCGCACATCAACATGGTATTTTGCGGAATTATCTGAGCTTCTTGTGTTGGATTTTGAGGTGGATACAGACCCTGTAATAGAAACCTTGACTGGCCCAAAACTCGCGTTGGCAGACAATTTTGCGCTTGCCGATAGAGAATCTTCGCTGCGCTCGCTTGTCTTAACTTCCATGTCAAAGACTATGTTTACTTCATCAATCTGCAAATTTGGGATAGGCACGATTGCCAAGAGCGGCACTTCAACCGCCATCTCCTGGTTACTCACATTGCCGTCAGGGTCAGGAAGATTGCGCTGGTACTTAAATAACACGTTTCGGGTCTTTTGCTCTGAATCAAAGCCAACATCGTTAATGAAGTCTGCTGTGCTTCTTGCCAAAAGGATACTGGATTCTGCGGCGGCAGTTAATGGCCCGCCTATAAGGTTTTTCATATCCAAGCCTTTGAATTGGTCACCTACCGAGGACATAACATCCCTCCGTTCAAAATTAATATTTACAACAAGTCATCGCCGTCATATGCCGATAATGGATAGCCTGGTTGCGAGTCTGTATCGCCTTGATAATCAGCATCGTTGTCATCAGGCTCTACATTGCTGGTTTTGTTGGATTGCCCGCTATGGCTTCGCCTTACTTCAAGGGATGGCGACCCGAATGGGGTCAACTCGATTTCCCCATGGAAGTTTGCCGTCTTTCCAAATTCCAGCATCATTTCCCCGCTGGGAGATGGTTTCCCGCCGCGAGAAACATTGGCGGAAAATTTCATCTTCATGGTTGATATAACAAGGGGCGGAGGCAGCGCTATAAAGTCGGGAAATATATCACCCTCTGTCTCCGCAATCCTATTAGCGGCAGTCGCATAGTCTCTTATCAAACGCTCATTTGCATCAGCGGCTGTTTTAGACAGGTGCGCAATTACCCATGAGAGCAGGACTCTATTGTTTAACATGGTTTCACCCCATTTCTGCGAGTTGGTATTTAGCCAGGAATCCATATGCCGGCTTTCTGAAATTGATAGACCTTAGAGCCAGTGTCGCTCATTAATTCAGATTCAGCGCTGTCAGATTTCTCCCCATCGACGGGATCTATGAACTGCACCCATCTGCCACCCTTTATACGAACAAGTATGTAATGCAGACTCTTATCAATTCTGAAAATCCCGATTAAGTAGCCATCACCATCTATTACATCGATACAATCATCAATTCCGAACACCGGGAGCAACCGCGCAAGCTGGCTGTCGCCGTCACAATAAGCCTGTGCTGTCGAGCTCTTTTCTGTCAGAAATGCCCGCATTGACGCTGGATTAGAGTAGTCTTCGTTCAGTAGTGAGCACCCACTTGCGAGCGGTTTTCCTATCTTAAAGCCACGGCTATTGTATATCTTTTTAACACATTCAGCAGCATCATCTCCGGAATATTTTACTTTTCCACTTTCCCAAAGATAATATGCGACCGCAAACGCTCCGCAAGCATTTTTTGCCCAGTCCTCTACAGTTAACGAGTTTTGTGAAATATAGCGCATAATAATCATTCCTTCCAAAATCAGTTAATGGCGTGAGCGTTGGATTCCCTCCCAACACCAATACGCTTTTGCGAATTTCTTTATTCTTCGCCCAACCACATGGGCCTTCTCGGAAAGCCTACATGGTAGAGCGTCCTCTGCATTGTGAGCTCATGCTCTCCAAGCATAAATCGCCCGATTGTAATGTCCTTGCCTATGATGACGCCTTTTGGGAAGTCATTCAGGCATCTGTTTAGCAGCGCCATTTGGGCGTCCCTAGTTTCGTCAGACAGAAGGACATTGGGATTGACGCTGCCGACCGACACTGTCTTGATAAATTTAAACTCTGAAATATCTGGCTTGCTTTTGCCACTGTTCACGGCATCACTCCTCTTGTGCAGCCTGAGTTACGTTTTTCTTAACAATTTGCATCCGCAGTTCGTTCAGTTCGGCTTCGAGCTCCGCACTTATAGGTTGGAATCTCTCGATTTGACGGTAGGCCTCGGGAACCTCGGCAGCAGCATTGCTTTCTTGCAGATGCTCCAAGTTCTCCTTGTATTCGTCAAAGCTCATGCCTGTTTCACGCTGGAGAGTGTTGTTTTGGGTGCGAATAAGCTCCCTGACCTCGCCTAATTTTGCAACGAGCTCAGATTCCCTGCGGCTACTCGCCAGGGTTCGCTGATAATCTTCAAGCTCTTGCCCGGCGAGCCTTCGGCCGGTGTTGTCAACAGGCCTTGAAGACAGCAGTTTTGGCATGGACTGGGTGTTGAGTATATCTACAAAACGAGCGAGCCCCTCGGATACGCCGGCACTATCAAGCTCAACCTCATAGCTTATCTGCGGCTGAGATGCGCCTGCACGCTGGTTTGCCGACGACACTTGCGTAAAGATTTTTAACCCATCCGCCGTATTCTGCATACCTCGTATTTCAGCACCGAAAGACACTTTTGTTTTGGAGACCTTTAATGCGCTTAGTGGATAGATGGATAGCAGGGGAACCTCAAGACCGATGCAGTCTGCCACGGAATTATTCATGCTATCGCTACGGAGTTGTTCGTACATCATTTGAATGGTGCGCAGTTTTACAACTTTTTCGCCAGACTGGTCTGTACTTAAATCCCCTGTGCTTGCTAACAAGTCTACGATGCTTGAGCTTAGTTGGATATTAGCACCTGCTATGGCTCCGAGCGGGGCATATACCAAATCTTGCAGTTCTACAGTGTTGTCCATTTGTTTTTTGTCAGACATGCTCATTTACCTCGCTTAGAAATAGGGCCTTTATTGCAGGCATTGCAGCGCTCTGAGTCTAGCCTTGCCGGTGCATAGAACAATTCTAAGCTAAGATTAACAGACGTTTGCTTAAAAAAGCGGAAATAAATTTGTAGCTGAGAAATATTTTTTCGCACCTCATACCTCCAAAATTTGGGCATGAATAAAAGCATCTGCAAGTGCGGATGCTTTTTATTCAAAAAGATAGTGGCGGGTGTGAGCTTTTATATCAGCATAGCCTCCTGCTCAAGCCTTTTTCCGTTTGCAATCATATAGTCTATACATGATAGGCAATCTGCGAGTTCCTCATGGCCTTTCAGTGATTCCAGCTTATTGCGGTACTTCAAATCTATTCGGGCCGTAAACATGCTAAAAAACTTCAATTCCGACTCGTTCATTCTAAATGGCAAAATTTCCCGGCTGACATTTTGCCTTAATCTGAGCAGCATCAAGAAGCCCCCATAGTCTATGTCGCTCCAATGCCTCCATGATGCACGTGGCGGCAGGGCTTCATTTATTTCATGAAAAAATGCACATTTGCGAGGGCTGAACTGTCCGCCGTGATATATTACGAGTTCGTCGTCGGCTTTTGACTTGCTGATGTAATCGAAATAATTTGCGCGGTTTTCAATTGTGAGCACCTTTTTCACCGACGAATCAAGCTTTAGCTTCGCTCCGATAATGTCGGTCGAATAAACGGCGCTTCCTGCAGCCAGCGCTGAAAAATCAGCTGTCGCAGAGCCTGCATCTATAGAAAGCTTACCGCAAAACTCAAATTGCTCAGGGTACTTCACTAAGCCAACTTGTCCCAAAAGCTCATCGTCTGCAACATCGTCGTCATTGTCCATATATTTCCGCAATATACGGACTAATCTGGACTTGACAGTTTTTTCAAAGGTCTTGGAGTCGCCAAACGTTCTAAGCGAAAAAACCCGCTCAAGCATTTCAGTACCGTAGGCCCCCTCAAGCGCGACTATTGATTTAATAAGATTTGCCCGTTCTGCTTCATCCTCCGGAATACTGCTCGGCAGACTTCGCTTGCGTTTAATGCTTTCTATGACATCTGTTAGATAACCAAGCGCCCAGCTCGTTTTGACATTAGCAGCGGCTTTTATTATTTCATCGCACACCGCATGAGCAACATCAGCCTTTGGGCTTCGGCCGAGAAGCCTATAAGCCTCGCTTAAAAATTCATAGTTAAGCCACACTTTCTCAAGTATGTGATTAACTTCACCTTTCATCCAACTGGACGACAAAACGCCTGCCTCTTGTAATGCCAAAACCGCCCGATTAACCTCTTCGCGCTTATCGGGCTGCTCAATGTCATAGTGCGGAAAATCTGTCTTCCCATCGACATAGAGGTTGATTGAGATTCTTCGAGTCGGAGTTGCGTTTTCTTTGAAAAAGGCGCTGCGCTCGTATTTATCCAATAGTAAGTTGAGAATGTCCTTCTGTGTTCTGCCAGCCGTCACTGCTCTATCTCCTCGAAATCTCCATCCTCGGTTAGGCGCAGATTGTCAAAGCTTCCTATGCTGATTTTTACGCCTTTTCTGTATACGCAAATATTCCTGTCAACGAGACTTGCGATATCCACAACCTTGTCGGGCGGTGCGGAAAGTATTGCTTGAAAATTAAATTTCCTAAGCAGCTCAACACTTTTTATAATCCGCTCACTGTCCATTTTTGAAAACGCTTCATCAAATATGATAAGCCTTGATGTTTTAAATGACTTATCCCGCCCGGAGCGGTATAGCTGTGCAAAGGAGGCAAGAACCGAAACATAAAAAGGGGTTTGAGTCTCTCCTCCCGATTTTTTGCTCATGGTTTTTGACAGCCTTTGGGCGACCTTGTCGTGTCCGACGACTTCCATGTCAAAGTAGAGATAAGTCCGAAAATCAGTGTATTCCCTGACTTTTCTTTCAAGCTCAGAACTCCCGCCACCGCCGGTTTCGTTGGTTATTATTGAAAACAACTCGGCGATTTCGTCCTTGTACTTTTCGTTATACTGAACCAAAAATAACGAGTACCCACCTTGAGTAATCATCTCATCCATTATCATGTCATGGAAACGTTTATTCTCGGGCTTCGGCAGCACCTTAAAGCGGTATGTGTCATCACCAAAATTTGCACCTTTGAGCGCATTGTTCAGCTCGTCAATTTGGGTGTTTGCATTTTTAATATTGTTATGCAGGCGGCTAATAAAATCCTCTTGAAACTGCTCAAGCGCCTTTTCTTTCGCATCTTTGATTCTTGCAGCGTATTCCGGCAGCTTGTTATTTTGCATTTCAGATAGAATGTTGCTGTACTCGTCGTTATGCTGCGCCTTTGTATTGTAGCCCATCTTAAAAATGTCATTATATGAGCGGCGGTGTTCAACAACGCTGTCCCAGTTAGTTTCCTTGGTGTTCCTTGCGCGGCTAAGCTCTCTAGGGAATGCAACCGCTATAGAATCCGGATTGCCCCGCTGATTCAGCTCTCTGGTGTAACGCAAATTGCCAATCTCGTCGACCCAATGCTGGGCGTAATTTGAAGCGATAGACTCCTCAAGCGCTTTATGCTGCGCCCTCGCTTCAGGAATTTCCTCATCTTGCAACCTGCTCAACGTATTCTTTAACGCTCCAATACGCTCGGAGGCTTCGCGTTGCTCGCTTTCAAGCTGAGATATTATTCCATCAATTTCAGCGATTCTTCTCTCAAGTAGTTTACCCTTTGACCTGTCTATCACCGACAAGCTTTCCTTAAGCGAGGTTATGTCGTGGCGCAGGTTTGGTATGTGCTCTAATTCACCTGCGCACTTAACCGCTCTGTCTATTTCGGTTGCACTTAATCCCGAAAGCCGATTTGATGCGGCAAAGCCTGTCATGAGGCTTGCGCAAGCCGCCAACTGCTCCATAAGCTCATCTATTTGCCTATTTACCTCTTCGAGCTTCCTTTTAATCGCATTCTGGCCAATGCTGGGTGATTTCCAGCGTGCCGGGTTCATTGCCCTGACAACGAAGTTTTGATACA
>WQSH01000015.1 GCA_009787995.1 Oscillospiraceae bacterium | reverse complement strand
TTTAAAGAAGAGAGCCAATCTAATGATTAATAGGTAATATGCCGGGCTCCTAACGCTCGTTGCATCTTGTATAAGCGACCCACCGCCGCTTATAAGCAGACGTGCTGTCAGAATCTCTTGCGCAACTGCAATCAAATTCCAGCGGTTGGCGACATCCACCCCATATAGCTCCCGTGTTTTCTCAGGGGCGTTTGACAGCACTGTAATCCGTACATCGGGGTCAAGCTTTTTCAAACAATGGATGATTGACAGGAGAACCGCCTCGTCCCCGCAGTTATCAAAGCCGTAATATCCGCTAATGACAATTTTAAGACTGCCCAAACCATTCCCCCCTAAGCCAAGGATAGATAATGAGAACCGTCACCCTTTCAAGTTTTTCTTGACGCATTGAGCTTCCGAACCTGCCTTAGAGCGCATTCCAACACAAGTACGAAGATAATCCCAATCACTACGCCCAGCCACATGCCATGGAAGCTGCGGCGCAGTGAAACCGCCACCGGCGTGTGGATGTGCGCATAGGTATTCATCAGAGAAACTTGACCCATGACCCCAATTAGCAACACCGGGAACATGCGGAATTTGTATCCGAAATAAAGAAGCACAAGCATTATGGGGTGGCCAATTAAAAACTCCGTCGTTCTCGGCCTCACTCCAAGGGTGTCGCCCAAAAACTGCCGCATCTGCATCTCAATGTCCATTACAGCATTTGGATTATCATTTCCTGAGCGCATGACGTACAGCGCAAGGCCCGCCAGCATTATAAGGCTGACGCCCAACTGCCAGAAGCGCACGCTGCTCTTAGCCGTACCCGTCAAAAGGCCGTAGCAATCCTCCTCACGCAGCCAAAGCACAAAGGGTACTGCAGCAAGGGGCGCAAGATAGGACACAGTCACGCCCACGAACCTGTCAAGCTTGACCATGAACACCGGCTCGGAGAGCAGGGCAGACATAATCATTGCGCCCACCAAGGTGAATGCCGACATAACGCCCAACTGCAAAATGGCAACAATAATGCGCCTTATGCCCGATGCCTGCGCAATCTCAAAATTTAGCACCAAGACAACCCCAAGGCTGGGAAATACGATTGCGCCTGCCAACGCAAAGACCTTCCTTGCCAGCGATGGGAAAAAGAGCAGGCCTGCAACATATGCGGACATGCCCAACAACAGCAAAGCAAGAAACAAAACCTGCGACTTTGTGCAAGTGAAGTATCTCCCCAGTCCCAAGGCAGCAAGCCAGCCGCCTGCGGCAATCGTGCCCGCACCTAACATGAGCAGGGCAAATAATGGAATTGAAAACGCAGGAAGCGGAACCGGATCTCCGATAAACAGCCCTGATTCAAGTATCGCATCATGCACCTCTTCAATCAACTCCGTTGCTGGAATCATTGCGGCTGCCGGATTTATGAGGTTTTGGAAGCGAACATAAATGAACCTGATGTTTCGCTCCCTTGCGGCGAGAGTATATCGATTCAGCGCATCTTGGATATCTGCAAACCTATGCAGCTCATTTTCCGCAATAGCATGAACCCGCAGTAGGTAGTTGTCCAAATGGCTAGCCACAGAAGCTAGCCCCTGCTGGTCGTAGAATTCAAATGACACTAGAGGGACTCCGAGCGGCGCAATTGAATCCGCTATGGCCTCAATTATATGCGGGTCTGTCGGGTCGCCGGGCGTTGTAGGCTCATTGAAGCCAATGGCTGATAAATCCGGGATTTTAGAAACCCACCTCATCACTTCGTCCAAGTTGCTTCTCGACACCGGCTCCCAGTTCCGAAGCCTCGGAATTATGCTCAGCCCTTCCGCAGCGGCTTGCTCAAGATGCGCAATGGGGAACCCCAGACCCAACGTCGCCCGCTCCGAGGAATGGAGGTTGACCATTATGCCCATTTTCCCATTAAACTCAAAAACTGCGGGATGGCGCCTTTTTGCGTAGAGCAAAGAAAAGATTTGATCAAAAACAAGCTCATCTTCCGTCATTATATATGTGTAATTTTGGATGATTTCGACATTCGAGGCGCGTTCGAAATCCGCCACTTTATTTGCAAGCCCCAATTGAAATCTCAAGTCATTTCCTGTATACCAAACTATGTCGCCGGCAATTTCCCACTCAACAAGCAGGCGTTCCCTGACGACCAAACCCGTAGCGCCTGCTATCGACAGCTTTCGAGCCATATCTTGAAAGCTGACGTCCAAGCTTCCATTGGAGATGCGCACCAGTTCGTCATAGTCAACCAGTATGCCAACAGTCCTGTCGCCCGCTTCAACCGGCAGCCGCAGGCCAAAGTTTACCCACAATGCGCAGATAAACGCCGCCAATAGCACAATAACGGACAGCCACCTCAAGCCAGCCCGGCCTTTTTTGTCGGACTTCATAGTTTTGCCACTCATATATCAATCACTCATTTCAACGATTTTCACAAAATTATATAGACAGCCTGACTGTATGTCAATTCCTGTGTTTTCGCAAAATTGAATACCTCGGCGCATGGAAGGGCAATTTTATGCGCAGCTCCATCATGGGGTGCGGCGTCGATTCAAGTTTCTGTCCATCGGCGCCGGTGATGGCATCTGCTTTAAACGTAATCGGCTCGTCTGTCGGAGTCAGCAGTTCCAAATTGTCGCCGCAAAAAAACTTGTTTCTCTGGGTCAAAACGGCATTGCCCTCCGCATCGCAACTTTCAACGACTGCGACAACATCGCAATCCTTGCGATACATGGAATCGCCGTGATATTGGCCCGGCCCCCAGCTATCATAATAAAACCCCGTTGAATACTCTCGATGGCTCACATTATTTACCTCATTGCTCCAGACAGGCTTGAGCGGCGTGCCTGCAACAGCAGCATCAATAGCTTTGCGATACGCGTTTGTTACAACTGCGGCGTAGTATGCCGATTTCATACGACCTTCTATTTTTAAGCAATAAACCCCAGCGTCCATCATATCTTTTATATGGTCAATCATGCACAAATCGCGTGAATTCATTATGTATGTCCCATCGTCCTCGGTGATGTCATAATGCACTCCAGGCCGCTGGTGCTCAATTAGGCTGTACTTCCATCGGCAGGGCTGGGCGCATTCGCCTCGGTTAGCATCGCGTCCGGTAAGGTAGTTCGAAAGCAGGCATCTTCCGGATATCGCAACACACATGCTGCCGTGTACAAAGGCCTCAAGCTCAAGTTCAGGTGGCGTATTTGCGCGAAGCTTAGCTATCTCGCTAATGGGCAATTCCCGGGCAAGTATAACCCGAGAAGCTCCTAAATCATGAAAAGCCCTTGCGCTTTCATAATTGAAAACGCCCGCCTGTGTGCTGATGTGGACGCTGACTGAGGGGGCATATCTGCGAGCAAGCACGAGTGCGCCGATATCCGACACGATTATGGCGTCTGCATCGGCATCGGATATTTCCTCTAAGAATTTCGGCAAGGCAAGGGCATCATCATTGTTAAGCACCGCATTGCAGGTAATAAATGCCTTTGCTCCGTGCTTGTGGCAAAGAGCCACCGTATCCGCAAGTTCCTCGCTACCGAAATTGCCCGCAGATGCGCGAAGCCCAAAGCGCCTACCTCCCAAATAGACAGCATCGGCGCCATAGGTCAGAGCCATAATAAGTTGCTCGGCATCCCTAGCCGGAGAAAGCAGCTCAGGCTTGGTCATCAGCGCCACCACCCTCCGAATTGGTCGCTATTTACAAATGCTCTATGCTGGTCATAATTTCTGAAAAAACGGTGCGTGCCATCGGTGTGGAGCGCATAGAAATATTCGTTCGTCTCAAGCGGGAATAGTGCGCCCCGAATGGAAGCTATGCCGGGATTTGCTATGGGACCCGGCGGCAGTCCCGGATTTGTGTAGGTGTTAAACGGGTGGTCAAGGTCGGTGGTTGCCGGTATGTCGGTGCCTTGGACAGCATAACTCAGCGTAGCATCAATTTGCAGGAAGGGAAAATTCGGGCTTTCGAGCCGGTTGTAAATGACTGCGGCAATGCGCGGGCGTTCTTCATCATTTGCCGCCTCACGCTCGACCATGGCTGCGATGTTTACGATATCGCGCACCGAGAGGCCCATTGCCTCGGCTCGCTCGACATAGTCTTCCGTGAATCTTCTGTCAAACTCGCGCAAAAACCTGCCCAATACTGTGGTCGCCGATGAGCCCAGGAAGAAATTATACGTTTCGGGGAATAAAAAACCTTCCAGCCTAAGCCTGTCGCCGAGGGTCTCTTCGTCAAGAAAATGGAAGTTGAAATTATGGTTGGTTGCAGCCTCCCACAACTCATCTGCAGAATGGACAACGCCGTAATCTGCAAGCAAGGTGAAAATTTGCAGTAAAGTAAACCCTTCAGGGATTGTAACAGTAACCTCTACGCGCACTCCTGCCCGGGCGGTCATTCCCTGCACTAGAGCTCTATAGTCGAAGTTCCTGTTGAGCATGAAAGACCCGGCGGTGATTCTTTCTTCGGCGTCTGAAAAGCCGGCGTAAAGATTAAACAAAAACCTGTGCCGAATAAGTCCGGCATCATAAAGCAGATCAGTTACATCAGACATTGTGAATCCCGGCGGGATTACAACGCTTACCTCTTCATCAACGGAACCAAATCCTAGGACGTCAACTGCGGCCATCCACAGCAGTGATGCCAAAACGAGGCTGACACATATGACAAAAGCGGCGTACATTATTCCACCGATACAGCCCGTGCGCTTTTCGCGCCTAAGCCGAATAGGCCTGTCCTCGGGAACATCTTTGTACTCGCCGTCAAAGTCAAAATTTACTTTAAACTCCTCGTCCCCTGCATCAACTTCAGATTCCGCTTCATGGGTGCGTGGCCTTGTTGCATTGACGCTTGGGTGGGCGCCTGATTTGCGGACGACGCCCCTGTCTGCGGAGGGGGCGGGCAGAGAGGCTTTTTTCGTTGGGGCAGGCGGCCTTTTTAGCCCGGGCCTAGGCACGCTTAACTGATTTGAGGTTGGTCTTTGTGCAGGTTTTGCGGGAAGGTCGCTGCCAGGCTTAGAAACCTGTTGGCTTTTAGGCACAGCAGGAGCGGCGTGCCTCGGACGTTGCGGGGCAAGCTCTCTTGAAGCAGACGGTGGTTTTGGGTCAGCTTCTGCTATCAGTCTTCTTATTTCCTCAAGTTCGTCGTCATCAAGGTTGGGCAAGAACAATCTCCTCCGTGACTAAGCAATTAACAGCGACATCGTGCTTTTCCCTTGGAACTTCGTCCCGAAGCAAGCGATGCCTTGTAATTCCAACTGTATAGGCTGATATGTCGCTCAAATATCTGTCATAATATCCACCGCCATAGCCTAGACGATATCCCGACTTGTCAAAAGCGAGCGCTGGTACAATGATTAAATCAAGTTTCTCCGGCTCAACGAGTGGAGCCTCGTCTGGAGGGGCTGGGATTCCCAAAATGGCAGGAACTAAAATATTCAAGTCCTTAACCTCCCGAGCCTGCATAATCCCACCTCGGAAGCAATAGGGAAAAGCCACTGTCTTGCCGTTGGCCAAAGCGTGTTTTGCAATCTCCACCGTATCGGGTTCTCTTTCGACGCTGTAGTACAGCATAATGTTCCTTGCGTCAGAAAATGCCTTTAGCGATGTGACTTGGAGAAAAATCCCTTTGTTCGACTGCCTTACATACTCGTTGGGCAAAGAGTCAATTTCCTCACGTACACGCACCCTAAGTTCAGTTTTTATCAATATGCTGCTCATAATAACCTGTTCTTGTTTCTAAGTTGTAAATATGATAATGTGCCAAAGTCCAATTCTACATCCTTCCCGCCTTGCCTTTTAATCGCATGAATATCACGGCGAACACAAACAACGGTAAACTCAAGCTCCTTTTTAGCCGCCAAGGCTCCTTCAAAATCCTATAAAGCCACTCCAGCCCCAGTCTTTGGAAAAAAACCGGTGCGCGCT
Source organism: Oscillospiraceae bacterium (assembly GCA_009787995.1). Taxonomy (GTDB): domain Bacteria; phylum Bacillota; class Clostridia; order Oscillospirales; family Oscillospiraceae; genus WRMH01. The sequence goes on along the minus strand of WQSH01000015.1, from coordinate 33,059 downwards.
TTACATTTTCGGCAAAAATATCCAGCGAGCCTCCGAGTCCCGCACATAGAGGGGCGCCAAGGTTGTCTCGGTTTTCGGCCATCCAAAGTTCTTGCTTAGGTGCACCCAAGCATGCGAGCAAGAGGTCAGGCTTTGCGGCATTAATCTTCGATACTATTGCTGCGCCGTCTGTAAAATAGCCGTCCGCAGCACCACAGACAATCAGCCCTGGATGCTTTTTCGCCAAATTCGCCCCAGCTTTCACTGCGACACCAGGCTTTGCGCCGAGCAAAAAAACCTTGCCATTAGATTCAGCCATTTTTTCAAATAGGGCTGTGGCAAAATCAATGCCTGGAACTCTCCCCCCAAGTAGGGGCGTGCCAAGGATTTTTGCGCCAAGTACTATCCCTATTCCGTCGGGGAGCACAAGTTCTGCGCTATTGAGCGCATCCCTGAGAGCTGTGTTCTTGCAACTTTGCCACACTATTTCGGGGTTTGGCGTGACGGCATACGCCCTTTCTTCCCCACCCATTATCTCCAGTGCGCGCAAGGTAGCTTGCTCGATAGATATATCGTCAAACCCGACGCCCAACACATCAATCCTCATTGTTATCCTAACCCATGCCCTGCATAGTTTTGATTCCAGGCTTGTCCCCTGCTAACCCATCTTGCTGCATCAGGTTTTCAAGGACTGTGATATCAGCGGCTATATCCATAGCGTCTGATTTGAACAATTGATCAAGCTGCTGCTCATATCCGGCTGCTAGAGCGTCAAGTATACGCCCTATGTTTTCCTTTGCCGCCATGATGTTCTCGCCCTTGACCCCCTGTTTTTCGAGTGTCGAATACGAGCGGATTAGCTTCATCGTTGTGGGAAGGTAATATGTCTCAAAGCGCCGGACTTGCTTCTTCTTTTCCGGGTGCTCATCAACAATGCGAAAAATTTTTCCGGTAAGTTCCTCGATTTTGTCTATTTTTCCAGAGATAGTGACGTCGGCGACTGAGCGGTTTAATTCCCTCAATTCGTTGATGGTCAGCATATAATGAGTTTCGGTTGCCACTTCCTGTTTCACCGGGATATCACCAAATGGCCGGGCCGATTTCCGGATTTCCTCAGCAGCTTCGCCAGATAGCACAAGGCTTTCGAGTTCATTGTCGATATATGCTCCGAAATCGAAGTAGCCGGAATTAATCATTGTCTGAACATCGCGCTTGACAGTCCGCACAGGCAGCCCGGCAACTTGCGCCAAATCAGATAATGGCACGACATTGCGCTCTGAAATATAAGCGCAGTAATTCACATAACGGCCGAGCCTTTTTTTGACAATGCCTCTTGAAAATAACGACACAAACCCGCCGACAATGTAAAATGCTCCCAGCAAAAAATTCAACCAGCTGTCTATATGGAATGCGCCCGCAGTCTCAATAACCGAGCCAAAAATTGTATTTGCGCCGGCAATAAACAGTATGACCGCAAGAAGGAGCAATATGGTCGAAATGAAGGTTCCTGACTTTTTGCTAAGGTGTTTATTTTTTTTGCGTGCGGCCTTAGTGTCTTGCGGAGAGGGCTGTCGGGCAGCATTTGCGGCACGTGCGGTATTTGAGGCGTACCGCCTTGCTGCGGCACCGGTTTGGGAGCTTGCCTGCTGTGTTGAAGCTCCGAAATTGGCACCGGGCCTTTTGGCAGCGTTTCCGGGAGGTTTTGCGTAGCTGCGCATTTTTAAAATCAGCAAGATAAGGCCAAGGGGTGGAAACGCAAACATTAAAATAAAGATGATGACCCACGATATGACATCACCGGTTTGGTCTGGCTCGTTTGTATTTTTCTTGTTGTTTTGGCTCATCACACCTACCTCGCAAACAACCTACGTCAGGGCGCATATACCTCTGCAGAACAATAACGGCTTCTGACGACTTCTACTCCAAACTTGAGATATCACACTTATAGCTTAGAGTATACCAGATTGGAGGCAGGTTGTGAAGTGTTAAGTTGATTAAAAGAAGATGGAACTTAACTTAAATCCTTGACAGGTGGGCAATATGTGCTATAATCTTCTTGCGTGTCTGTCTTGTCGGTGTAACAGGTTGGTAGCGTAACGGCTTGTCAGAGGTTTTTGCACACGCAGGATTTGATATGCGGGCGTAGCTCATCTGGTAGAGCGCCACCTTGCCAAGGTGGAGGTAGAGGGTTCGAGCCCCTTCGCCCGCTCCACATCTGCGGCGAAGTTAAGTGTCTTCAGCAGACGTGTGCGAAGTTCCGAAAACTCCAATGCGCCTCGATTGCGCGGATAAGGCATTGGCACAGGCACAATTTCTGTAATGCGCCCCGGACGTGGAGACATAACAACAATCCGTGTGCTTAAATACACCGCCTCGTCCACATCGTGGGTTATCATAACCATTGTGTTTTCGCGCTCTTTCCAAAGACGGATGATTTCATCTTGAAGCACCATGCGGGTGAAACTGTCGAGCGCACCAAGCGGCTCGTCCAGCAGAAGTACATCGGGGGATACAGCAAGTGACCGGATGACGGCGGCGCGCTGGCGCATGCCACCCGATAGCTGGTGCGGATATGAGTTTGCAAATTCTTTCAAGCCCACTTTTTCAATCAGCGGGTCAATGGTGTGCGCATAATCATTATAACGCCCAGACGATTTTAAGGCGAACGCAATATTTTTGCGAATCGTGAGCCACGGAAAAAGCGCATGTTCCTGGAACACCAACCCTCTGTCCGGCGATGTTCCTTCCACTTTTTTGCCGTCGCACAAAATATCGCCGCGAGTCGGCTTTTCAAGGCCGGCGATCATGCGTAGTAAGGTAGACTTCCCGCACCCGCTTGCGCCGACAACAGAGATAAACTCACCTGCGTTTATGGTGAAATTGAAATTTTCGAGCGCGGCTAAGTCCTCGTTCGTTTTTTCTCGTATGAACGATTTGTGCAAGTCCCTAATTTTGATTCTGCCTTTTTTCACGAGATTCCCTCCTTCCAGCGCAATACGAAGTTCCGTATCATGCTAAGCACGGCGTTTACGATAAAAAATGTAACAGCGATAATAACTACGGCGGCGTACATTCCCGCAAAATCAGCCCAGCCGCGCTGCCAGTTGATGTACCAGCCAAGCCCCGCTTCAACTCCCATAAGTTCTGCAACTAGCAGTGCGGTACAAGCTATAGACATCCCCTGCGTCAAGCCTTGGAAAACAAAAGGCGATGAGGCAGGAATAGCCACTTTGAAAATCATGCCGAGTTTGGAAACACCGAATGTGCTTGCCGCCTCAAACGTGCCTTTCGGCACACTCAAAACGCCGTTCATTGTTGTGGACGTAATGGGATACCAGACCGCCACGGCAATCAAGAGTACCGCACCGCCAAACAATCCACCGGGAATGTTTCCCGACAAAACTATCACGATGGGCAGCCACGTTACCGCAGGAATCGCTCCAAACACTTTAACAAGCGGCTGTATCCAATATCGGATGCTTGCCGAGCGCCCTGCGGCAACGCCGGAAATTACCCCCAACCCAACCCCGATTCCGTAGCCGGTGAATAACAGCCTAAGCGAATGATATAGCGACCGGGCAAGGATTTCCCTGTCACGAATCATAGCGTTAAGTATTGCATCCGGCCACGGGACGAAAGGTTGCGGCAGCATTCCCGTGGACAAGGTTGCCCAGTCATAAGCAAGCAACAGCAGAAAAGCGGCTGTAAAAATTGGAGCGCGTTTTTTCAGCATGCCGCTTGCCCGCGACGAGAAAAGCGAAACTATATTCCAGCCCAAGAACAGGGCGGCAAAGAAACCCAGAAACCAAACAAACGTATTTGTCGGCGCATTTTGGTCAAGGGGTGTAAACTCCCTAAAATTGGGAACATACAGATACTGGACAATTATCAACAAGGACACAATCAGTGGTAGCGCAGATATTATCCGTGTCTTGATTTGTTTCAAAAGAGTTCACCTCCGAGCAGCATATTAATCTGATGTAGTCGAATTCCACACCCGGCAAGACCGCTAACTGCGCTATGTCAAAATCGTTGTTTGCACTCGTCCATTGCGTAACGCCGTCATAGGAAACCTCAAAAGGGTGCCAAACCTGCGCCTTGATGACTTCGGGATCCAAGTTTGGATTGATCACACCCATCGCTTGGTATTCCACAATGGAAATTTCGAGTGTTGCTTCCGTCAAATCGTGGGGGATGCCCCAACGCCAGTTGTTCATAAGCCCTACAACGTAAGCTACGTCGACCGCTGCACTTACGTAACCGTTTTCAATCAGAACCTCTACGGATTGGGTTTTGTTGGCATCGCTCTCATCAATCCAGCGGGACGCGCGGTAGACGGCGCGGGTTATCCTTGCGGCGGTTTCGGGGTTCGCGTCGATAAAGGCACCCGTCATCCCGAGCACGCAACAGTTATCGCTTACAAAATCTGCGTCATCCAATGAACGAATACGGTGCAAAATCCCTTCATCAACGAAACGCTGTCCCACTTGGTCCGGGATAACCGCAACCTGCACCACGCCATCTTGAAGCGCAATCACAGCTTCGGCGGCAGGGAAATCGCGGAAGGTAAAATCGCCTGGGGCAAGACCTTCCCTGTAAGCGAAACGGAGTGCGATGTTATGGAATGCGCCGCCGATCGCTCCGCTTACCGCTATTTGCTGCCCGCTTTCAAGTCGCGCTATCCCAGAATCGGCAAGCACAAACGCCGAGGCACAGCCCGTGTGCAGCCCTTGTGTAAAACGTATGTCTATGCCTTGTGTTACAGGCACAAACCAGCCCGCCAACATTCCCGCCACGGTGTCGATATGCCCCGCTACCAATGAATCGCGGGAGTTCACCAAATCGCCCGTCACAACAATTTCTGTTTGGAGCCCTTCTTCTGCAAAAAAGCCCATCAAGTGTGCAATGGGGATAGCGGCTTGGCAAAGCCCGCCCTCAAAGCCCAAGCGAATCGCCCTCTGGCTGCCAACTTCCTCTTCAAAATTTCCTGTACCAGTCGTCGTGCCGTTGCCGCCGCACCCTGCCAACGCAAAGGCAAGAACGGCAAACAATGCCAATATTCCAAACAGCTTCAATTTCAAACTAATCTCTCCTTTTTTAAAACATATTATTCATACTTGCATGATATGCGATTATAGACTCTTGGACTTTGTTTGTCAAGAAAAATTTTTATTGCATATCGGCAAAGTATGTTTTATAATTGATGTAGCGAACCTGAAGGAGCGTGGCAAATGTGAAAATATCCTCAAAGGGGCGGTATGCCTTGGCCGTGCTGACGAGTATGGCAAAGCACGAAGGTGTTGAAACCCTCGTATCAGTAGTCACCCTGTCCGAGCGGCTCGAAATTTCCAAAATTTACTTGGAGCAGGTTTTCTCCCTTTTAAAGCGGAGCGGCTTGGTGGTGTCCGTGAAAGGTTCGAGCGGCGGGTATTACTTGGAGAGGCCTCCCAAAGAGATCACAGCCTTTGAAGTTTTATCTGCCACCGAGTCAGCCTTATTTGAAAAGCCTGAAATAGTCGCATCGAAAAAAGACGAGGACCTTGGCCGGGCGATAAATGAAACCGTTTTCATTCCCCTTGATGAAGCAATAAAAAATACCCTGCTGGGCATTACCATAGAAGATATTATGAATAAGTCCGGCGAGGAATATATGTATTATATTTAACATGAACTAGGCGACGCTGGATGCAGCGCTGTTTGATAAATGGACGTTTGAGTAGTAAAAAAATCAAAATTCGATGTTGCCGTGATGGGGGTTTAGGTCATACTAAACTGGACAGAGCTTTATTGAACGGTTATGAATGTTGCTCCCACCATATCCCCCAGCTTACGCTGCACCCAAGCGCAAGCATTTAAGACATCGTTCTCAAACTTTACACAGTCAACTGTTGCGATGTTCGTGAAACAAGTCATATCTCAGCGCCATCGCAATTTGTTGAAGCTCAGCAAAAGAGTACCGAGGAGGTTTTATAATACCCTGCCAAGCAAATTAGCCTAGGCTCTTAGTTGCCTAGGCTAATTCTGTCACGTGCTGCCACTACTCCCTGATGATATCAGCAAGATAGGGTGTATCCTCCGTCAACGGTTATGACTTCGCCTGTCATGTGTGCCGATGCGGGGGATGCAAGGAATACCGTTAGAGAACCTATCTCTATAGCCTCGCCCATACGCTTGAGGGGCTGTTGCGCCTTGACCATCTCCAACATCATCGGATGCGGGTTTGCTCCAAAGCCTGCGCGCGTGAAACCCGGGGCAATTGCGTTTACGCGGATATCGTGTTCGCCAAACTCAACCGCCATGCAGCGCGTAAAGTGGTTAGCCCCCGCCTTCGCTACCGAGTATGGGGACATGCCTATGCCCTTATTGACGATCGACCCGGCATTCGATGTGATGTTAATTATGCTGCCGCCCTTTCCGGCATCCCGCATGAGCCTGCCGACCGCATAAGTCACATGTGCCACCCCTGTCAAGTCGGTGTCGATGACGAACTTCCAGTCCTTCAGGGTTTCATCCATGTCCAAGAACTTTCCGGCGCTCGCCACTCCAGAGTTATTTACGAGAATTTCGATATTGCCAAACTCTTTGAATGCCGCTTCGGCAGCCGCAATACAGCTTTTCATGTCAACGATGTCGCATGAAAAAGCCTTGTATTTGCCGCCGTACTCGCTGAGTTCCTCAAGGGCGACCTTCGCCTTATCCATGTTGCGGCAGAAAATCGCAATGTTCGCACCGCACTCCGCCAGGGCTTTTGCGATGCCTAACCCGATGCCTCCATTCCCGCCTGTAACTATGGCAGACTTCCCTTTCAAATCGAATGCGCCTTTCATTGTTTCAATGTATGGTATCATTCTTTCTCTCCTTAAAAATTTTTATTTTGTTATTGCTTATGATGAGAATAACAGTTATTTTGTCTTGTTGCAATAGCTTTTGATATATTAATTATAAGGATGCCCACCGAATGTTACAGGTTAGCTGATGCCGGCGGTTTGCTGTGTTTTTTTGCGTAAGCAGGGCGACAAAACTCGTGCTAGCGAAAAAAGCGCAGTAAATTGACTGGTAGCAGCAAATGGTTTGTAGGGGGTGGGCCTCTCACAGCCGCCGAACTGAGACATCAGAATAGCGCAGTGCTGATGTATTTTAGACCGCAGTCGTTTATTACAATGCCAACCCTCCTGCCTTTTTCGGCTCCTTCAAGAAGCTTCACTGCCGCTGCGGCGTTCGCCCCTGACGATATACCGGCGAAAACGCCTTCGATTGCCGCAAGCTTTCTCGCCATATCGGCCGACTCATCGTCGCTTACGGCAATACAGCCATCAATGAGCTTCCTGTCGACATTTGCCACAGCCCTCGCATATCCACCGCCCTGAATGCGGTGCATTGCGCCCTGCCTAACGTCCCCTCCGTAGTAAGCGCACCCCTCCGGCTCCACCGCATAACAGCGCACCTTCTGATTATGCAGTTTCAAAATCCTGGCATATCCGGCGAATGTGCCACCAGTGCCTATGAAATCGGCAAAGGCATCCAGCTTGCCTTCCGATTGCTCCCACACCTCCTCTGCTGCGGATTCTTGCGCAACTGAATTGTCTAAATTATGGAACTGGCTTATGCAATATGCCCCCGTTTCTCTGACAATACGCTCCGCCGCCTGCTCTACCAACATCAAATCGTCGTTGGAGACTTTGCCTTTAACCGCACCCGGAGCCTGCCCGACAAGCACAGCCTCCCCACCAAGCGCCTCAACCATCTTGACACGCTCAATTGAGTTGCCCTTCGACATGCAGCAAATAAACCTGTACCCTTTTGCGGCGCAAACCAGCGCAAGCCCTGTCCCTGTATTGCCGCTTGTAACTTCAAGCACTGGCTGCCCCGGCTTGAGAAGCCCTTTCTTTTCTGCCATTTCAATCATGCCCAGCGCAATTCGGTCTTTCTTGCTAAAGCTGGGGTTTAAATGCTCTAGCTTTGCGTAAATTTCACCTTCGAGATTTAGCTCCTCAACCAATCTGTCCAGCCGCAGCAGAGGAGTATTTCCTATTGCCTCGGTAATGCTTGTGATGAATTTTGCCATGGGATCGAACCTCCTACAGTCCTACAGATTATTTCGTATATTCGTCACTCGATTTGCTTGCGCGTGACGTCGTGAATCCACTTTCTGCTTCTTACTCTGAGGTAAATCAAAGTGGTTTTTGCTACTTCATCTGCCAGCAATGCCCCATATACGAACCCAATACTTAACTCGAGCACCAGTCCTGCTGCTATAGCCAAGGGCAAGGCTATCAGATATAGCGTGCCGACATCGATTAACATAAAAGCCTTGACGTCTCCGCCTCCCCTGAGCGCACCAATTCCCATAGTAACGCTCATGGCCCGCAACGGCAGTATAAATGCATAAATTGTGAGCATGATTGTCGCAGCAGCTGCGGCTTCGGCCGATAAGTTGTACAGGGGGAACACCAATGGCTCCAAAATGGTAAATCGCACAATCATGAGCAGCACCCCTGAGCCCAGCCCCAGGGTAAAGGCCAGCGCTGTTAGAGTTTTCGTATAGCTTTCAGCCAAACCCTTTCGGCCTGCGCCTATTTCCCTGCCAATTATAACCGCCGAGGCGCCGCCGCAAGCAAACATAGCCACGCCAAAAATACGTTCCAGATTGCTTGAAATATTGTATGCCGCAAGTATTGTCTGCGCACCTGACATGTGCCCGAAAATCACCGGGAACGCCATCGCTCCAGCACCCCACAGGGCTTCATTAAATAAAACCGGCAAAGAGTATTTCATAAAATCTCTGAAAATCGCAACTCCCGGCTTGAGCAGCAAGCCTATTTTCACTCTAAAGCGCCGATTTGTAAATGCGTGGACTGCGACTATAACCACTTCCAGCGTGCGAGCGCTTAGCGTTGATATAGCCGCACCCTGAATCCCCAGTGCAGGAAAGCCGAGGTTGCCGAATATGAGAACCCAGTTCCAAAAAATACTGAAACATGCTGATATTGAAAGAATGATTACGCCCAAGCGAGGATTTTCTATGCTTCGATGGCACGCAAAGTACAGCATACTTATGGAACTTAGAGCCATCGAAAAAGCTGTAATTCGGGCGTATGGCGCAGCTATTTCCACAAGGTGGGTCTCGTTTGTGACAAGACTCAGTATTTGGTGTGGGAAAAAATACATTATTAGGGCGCAGGTAACTGTCACTGCCGTTACGACATACAATGCAACACCAAGCACCCGGTTTATGACAGAGAGGTCTTTTTTGCCCCAGTATTGCGCAACCAGTATGCTGGTGCCGCTTTGCACACCGAACGAAAATATCATTACAATGAATAAGGGCACCATCGCTATAGGCATCGCCGCCAGATACTGCTCGCCCAGCATTCCGACCATGAATGTGTCGGCCAGGCCGACGGTATGTGTTATTATATTTTGCAGCACCATTGGCACCATCAGCGCAAATACATTGCGATAGAATTTCTTGGGCTGCTTAAAGTGTCTTATCATTTTATTATCCGGCCAAGAAGGCCGACTCCATGGCAAAGTTATTATTCAGTGTCTGCTATCTGTCCGGCATTGAGAAGCCTGCACACTCCTCTACGCTCGGTCAGCTGACGTGACAGTAGCCGGAATTCCCTCTCTACGATGAGCGTACAGGCTTCTCAATGCCTTCTACTTAGGTTTTCTTGGCTGGCACTTAATAGTAACATGGCAAATCTAAAAATTTATACAAATACAAATTATACAAATTTGACTTTGCTATTATGTTCTGATATATTTGTTGGTGAGTTTTTGTCAGATTTGGAGGATTTTTTATGAGGAAATATGTTTCCATTGCGCTTTGCTTGCTACTTTGCTTTGCTTTCTTGGTTGGCTGCGGCTATACCCCCCCTGGCGCCGCTCCTGAGCAGGATGCTGCTGAGCCAATAGAGCCAGATGCTGAGCCTGAGCCCGCCCCTGCGCCGCCGGACCCGCAAGAACAAGAAGTGGGGGAACTGCCTTCAGTAATTCCTGGGACGATAACAATGGAAGATGGCGGGGTCATAAGATTTGAGCTTTATCCGCATGTTGCGCCACAAACAGTTTACAACTTTGTTTACCTCGCCCGCCAAGGCTTTTACGATGGGCTGACATTTCACCGCATCATTTACGGCTTCATGCTTCAGGGTGGCTGTCCTTATGGTTTGGGCGTGGGGAACCCGGGATATACAATTTTTGGCGAGTTTGCATCAAATGGCTTCCCTAACGACCTTTTACACACGCGAGGTGTTTTGTCCATGGCGAGGCGAATGGATAGCAATGACTCAGCCGGCTCTCAATTTTTCATAATGCACGGCGACTCTCCCGCCCTTGATGGGGATTATGCGGCGTTTGGCATGGTGACCGAAGGCCTGGACGTAGTTGATCGCCTGGCCTTGACCCAAAACGATGGTCCGAATGGGTCTGTCGCACCGGAGGATATGCCTATAATCAGGACAATCACTATAGATAGCGACGTAGCCGTGCCGGAGCCGGACAAGATTACATAGCCGTCTTCAAGTTTCGAGCACCTTCAAAAAAGTTGACAGGAGAACCGTCCCCCTGTCAACTTTTTGTTTGCTTACGGCTTACACTAATTCGATGATAGCCATCTCGGCTGCGTCGCCTCTCCTTGGGCCCGTCCTCGTGATGCGAGTGTATCCGCCATTGCGCTCTGAGTAACCGGGCGCTGTCTCGGCAAACACCTTCGTCACTACGTCTTCGCGCGTCATGAACGCAATCGCCTGCCGCCTTGAGGCAAGCGTGTTTTTCTTGCCCAGCGTTATCATCTTTTCTGCCATCGGCGCTATCTCTTTGCAGCGCGTCACTGTCGTTTCCATTCTGCCATTATCAAGAAAGTCGGTAACCATTTGTCTCAGCATCGCCATGCGCTGATCTGTCGGTTTTCCAAGCTTGCGTGTCCCGGGCATTGTTTTGTACCTCCTTAATTTTCCTCGCTCTGCAGGGCCAGTCCCATCATCGCCAGTTTGTGGATGACTTCCTCAAGCGATTTGCGCCCAAGGTTTCTGACCTTAATCATTTCGTCTTCCGTTTTTGAAATTAAATCCTCGACTGTATTTATGTTGGCCCTCTTGAGGCAATTGAAGCTGCGCACTGAAAGGTCGAGTTCCTCAATGGTCATTTCGAGCACCTTGTCCCTTTGCGTTTCCGCTTTTTCCACAACCGTCGACCTCGTACCGATTGTGTCGGACAAGTCCGTAAACAGCGTGAAGTGGTCACAAAGTATCTTAGCGCCCAGCGATACTGCATCTCTTGCGGTTATCGTTTTGTCTGTCCACACTTCTATCGTCAGCTTGTCAAAATCCGTGACGTTGCCGACGCGAGTGTTTTCTACTGTGTAGTTGACCTTGTGGACTGGCGTGTATATGGAGTCTATAGGGATAACTCCGATAATCGGCTGTTGGAGCTTATTTCTGTCTGCCGACATATATCCGCGCCCATGGTCTATCGTAAGCTCCATGCTGAGCGAAGCATCGCTGCTCAATGTGGCTATGTGCAGCTCGGGGTTGAGGATTTCCACCTCGCCATCTGCTTTGATATCTCCAGCCGTTACAACACCCTCGCCGGATGCTTCGATATATACCGTCTTTATCCTTGGGGTATGGAGCCTTGCGACAATGCCCTTTATATTTAAGATTATTTCTGTTACGTCTTCTTTAACGCCCGGAATAGTCGAAAATTCGTGCTGTATTCCTGCGATTTTTACCGTCGTGACTGCCGTTCCGGGAAGTGACGACAGTAGGATTCTGCGAAGCGAGTTTCCCAATGTCGTGCCATACCCACGCTCAAGCGGCTCTACGACATACTTACCATAAGACTCGTCTTCCGGCGTTTCTATGCATTCAATGCGAGGCCGTTCAATCTCTACCATTTAGTACCCTCCTTCGTTTCGGTGCGCACATGCGCCCAGTGTATCGGCTCGCTGGTGGTAGTGAGATATGAGGGTCAAACCTGTATCTAAAGGTTATCATTTATTTTGAATAGAACTCAACGATAAGCTGCTCCTCAATCGGCATGTCGATATCTTCTCTCGACGGGAGCGCCGCAACCTTAGCTACTAGGGCATTCGCATCATACTCCAACCATTTCGGCGGTTGCCTGAATGAGTTTGCCTCAATGACCGACTTTAGCTTGTCGAGACTACGGCTTTTCTCATTAATCGATATAATCATGCCCGGCTTTACAAGGAAAGAAGGGATATTGACTTTCCTTCCGTTGATAAGGAAATGCCCATGCAATACCAGCTGCCTTGCCTCTGCGCGACTCATTGCGAAACCCAGCCTGTAGATTGTGTTATCCAAGCGTGTTTCGAGAATCGCAAGCATATTTTCACCTGTTTTGCCCTTTCTCTTGATTGCCATATCAAAATAACCGCGAAACTGGTTTTCTAATATGCCGTAGTACCTCTTGGCCTTCTGCTTTTCACGCAATTGAGTACCATATTCGGATGCCTTTGCGCGCCCTTGACCATGCTGCCCCGGAGGGTATGGACGGCGGTCGGCTGCGCATTTATCTGTATAGCATCTGTCGCCTTTTAAGAAAAGCTTCTGGCCTTCCCTGCGGCAAAGGCGGCATACTGCATCTGTATATCTAGCCATATGTTTAAAACCTCCCTATACTCTGCGCCTTTTTGGCGGACGGCATCCGTTATGCGGAATCGGGGTCACGTCTTTTATCATTGTGACTTCAAGTCCCGCCGACTGTAGCGCCCTAATCGCCGCCTCACGGCCGGAGCCGGGGCCTTTTACGAAGACTTCAACGGTTTTAAGGCCATGCTCCATTGCGGCTTTCGCTGCTGTTTCCGCTGCCGTCTGAGCGGCAAAGGGAGTTGATTTTCTGCTGCCGCGAAAGCCCATACCACCTGACGAAGCCCACGAAATGGCGTTGCCATGCACATCGGTCACTGTCACCATGGTGTTATTAAAGGACGATCTTATATGAACTGCGCCCTTCTCAATATTCTTTCGTTCGCGGCGCCGGGTTCTTGTCTTTTTGCCCTTGGGTGCTGCCATTAGTTACTCCCTCCCCTTACTTCTTCTTGTTGGCTATCGTGCGCTTAGGACCTTTGCGTGTGCGCGCATTTGTTTTGCTCCGTTGCCCGCGCACGGGAAGCCCACGCCTATGGCGCAGCCCGCGATAGCTGCCTATCTCCGTCAGGCGTTTTATGTCAAGCGCCACGGTTCGGCGCAGGTCGCCTTCTACCATGTAGTTTTTGTCAATGCATTCGCGAAGTGCGGATTCTTCCGCCTCGGTTAGGTTCTTTACCCTAGTGTCCGGATTTATACCCGTAGCCTCAAGGATTTTTTTTGCGCTTGTCCTTCCTATTCCGAAAACATAGGTCAACCCTATTTCGACTCGTTTGTCTTTCGGCAAATCAACGCCTGCGATACGTGCCATATTATGCAATCATCCTTCCTTTTATATTACCCTTGTCTTTGTTTATGCTTAGGGTTGATGCATATCACCATTACCCTGCCTTTGCGCTTTATGATTTTGCATTTTTCGCACATCGGCTTAACTGACGGCCTTACTTTCACTAGTTTTACCTCCTGCTACTTACTGCGCCAAGTGATTCTGCCGCGGGTCAAATCGTACGGCGACATCTGCACCGTCACCTTATCACCCGGAAGTATCCGTATAAAATTCATTCGGAGCTTTCCGGAGATATGCGCCAGAATCGTGTGTCCATTGCCTATGTCTACGTGGAACATAGTGTTGGGCAGCGAATCGACTACTATTCCCTCAAGCTCAATCATGTCGTCCTTCGCCATTTCTACATACCTCCTTTTTCTCCACGAGCTTCCAACATCGTGAGCGCTCGTCTGATTTCGCTGTTTGTAACTCTCTCACCTTCGATGAGCTTTTCCGCTATTGATCCATCTGCTCTGTCATCCACTTTAACGTGCTTATTTTTCTTGCGCTTAGGTTTTTCGACCCTGCGGCCCTTGCCATCGGCGAGGAGTGAGTAATCATCTTCCGTCCCGACAACAATGAAGCGCTTTCCTGCATCTCTTCCATTCAGTGGAATCACCACGTCCGCTTTTTCGATTCTCATGAGTCTTCCTCATCGGCGGTGAGTATCTCCGGCTCGCCTTTGGTTATCAAAATCGTGTTTTCGTAATGCGCTGAGCACTCACCATCAGCCGTTATGACTGTCCAGCCATCGTCGAGCACTCTAATCGCCGCACCGCCTGCATTAATCATCGGCTCAACTGCAAGCGTCATACCGGGCATAAGTCTGGGGTCAGGTTTTCTTCTTGGCCTTTCGACATAGTTCGGAACTTCAGGCGGTTCGTGAACCTTTGAGCCAACACCGTGTCCGACGTACTCCCTGACGACCGAGTATCCATTTTTCTCGGCGTATTTCTGTATTGCCCTTGAGATATCTGACACCCTATATCCGACCTTTGCGAATTTGAGCCCCTCGAAAAAGCACTGTTTTGTGACTTCAACGAGCCTCATTGCCTTAGGGCTGCCCTCCCCGACGACGAACGTTGCGGCGCAATCGCCGACAAATCCGCCTTTCGTCGCACCGATGTCTATGCTGACAAGGTCTCCCGGGACAAGTTTTCTGGACGACGGTATCCCATGAATCACTTGCTCATTGATTGAGATACAAATGCTTGCAGGATATTCGTTATACCCCAGAAACGATGGCTCGGCTCCCTGGGAGAGGATGAAGTCATGCACTCTTTTATCAATGCTTTGGGTTGTTGCGCCGACCGTTGCCATTTCCCCGGCGAGACGCCGGGCTGCCGCAGCAACTTTTCCTGCCTGGCGCATAAGTAGGACTTCTTGTTCGGTTTTTACCTTAATCATGTCTTTTTCATGCCCAATAGTCTGAGTATTTCGTCAGTGGTCTCTTCGATAGTGCAATTCCCATCGACAAGTATGAGCTTTACTTGACTTGCGTAATATGCTTTAAGCGGCTCTGTCAGCTCATGGTAGGCAGCCAGCCTGTGCTGCGTTGTCACCGGGTCGTCGTCTTTTCTAACAACAAGCGGCTGGGCACATACATCGCACATGCCTTCCTTCGCTGGGGGCTGCGATACTAAATGATATGTCATCGGGCAGTTTGAGCATAGCCGCCTGTCTACCACCCTGTTTAGAATAATTTCATCGGGCACTTCCAACGACAGCGCAAAGTCGATTTCGACACCTTGCTCGTCAAGGGCTTCTGCCTGCGCCAGAGTTCTTGGAACTCCGTCAAGAATAAATCCATTTTTGCAGTCATCGCGCGCAAGCCTCTCTGAAACGATTCTGATTATTATCTCATCAGGAACTAAGTCACCGTTTTCAATCAGCGCCTTCGCCTTCAGGCCAGTCGGAGTCCCCTCTTTAACTGCCGTCCGCAACATGTCTCCTGTTGAAATCTGCGGGATTTTGAGTCGATCAATCAGCATTTCTGCCTGAGTGCCTTTGCCCGCCCCGGGCGGGCCAAGTAGGATGAGCTTCATGCCACACCTCCGCTAGAACCTCGCTGCTTTATTCCAAGAAGCCTTTGTAGTGCCTCATGAGCATCTGCGATTCCAGTTGCTTAATTGTTTCGAGTGCCACGCTGACCACGATAATGATTGACGTACCGCCCATCGCTATGCCGGACATGCGCGCAGTATCTGAGAAGAAGCTGACAAGTATCGGCGTTATTGCGACTATAGCGAGGTATAGAGCGCCAAACAGCGTTATTTTTGTCAAAACCTTCTGAATGAACTCGCTTGTAGGCTTACCTGCACGGAATCCGGGTATGAACCCGCCGTTCTTTTTGAGGTTGTTCGCTATCTCGATGGGGTTAAACTGAACGGTAGAGTAGAAATACGAGAAGAATACTATAAGCAGGAAGTACAGCACCATGTACGCTATGCTCGCTGGGTCAAGCGCTGTCATCAGCCATGTATCCGCCCATCCTGGCACGAACACCACTATCGTCGCCGGTATCGACGCTATCGACTGGGCGAAGATTACCGGAAGGACGCCGGACATGTTGACCTTCATAGGAAGGTGGGTAGATTGCCCGCCATACATCTTTCTCCCGACGACCCGCTTAGAGTATTGGACGGGTATTCGCCGTTCGGAGTTGTTTACTATTACGATGAGCACAATTATCGCCAGTGCCCCCAGTAGCATAAGCGTGTAAATCCACCATGTGGACGGATTTATCATCACGCCTGTGATCATTGACCAAATCTCAACCGGGAAACGCGCCACGATGCTGACAAAGAGGATAACGGAGATGCCGTTGCCTATGCCAAACTCTGTTATCTGCTCGCCCATCCACATCAGAATCGCAGAGCCGGTCATAAATGTGGCGACGATTACGATGGGAGGCCAGATGCCCGTTGCGGCAGGATCCAACATGCCTTCCCTCTGTATGAGGAGGTAGTATGCGTATCCCTGGAGCGCCGCAATGCCTATTGTCGCATAGCGCGTAATCTTTTCGATTTTTTTCTTGCCCTCTTCGCCGCCCTCCTTGCGCATACGCTCAAGGGCAGGAATTGCGATTGTCAGCAGCTGCATGATAATCGAGGCGTTAATGTACGGCTGTATGGAGAGCGCAAATATCGACGCACGTTCAAGCGCAGCCCCTGACATAGTGTTGAGTAGCGCAAATATACCACCCATCTCTTGTCGGAAAAATGCGGTCAACAGCGCAGTATCTACATATGGTACAGTGACCGCATTACCCAGCCTGTACAAGAGAATCATGAACATCACAAAGATTAGCTTCTTGCGTATGTCGTCTATTCTCCATGCATTGCGCAGCGTAGATAGCACCTTACACCACCTCGGCCTTTCCGCCGGCTGCTTCGATTTTTTGTTTTGCCGACTCAGAGAATGCTTTTGCCTTGACCGTCAGCTTTTTTGATGACAAAGCGCCGTTTCCAAGAATTTTGAGGCCGTACTGGCACTTGCTGAGAACTCCGGCATCCAGCAGCTCCTCAGCCCCTACTGTTGAACCGTCCTTAAACCTGTTCAACGCCGCAACATTTATCGCCGTCAGCGGTTTTGCAAATATGTTGTTAAAGCCCCTCTTGGGAACGCGCCTTGCAAGAGGCATCTGTCCGCCTTCGAAGCCAATCCTCGTGCCGCCACCGCTACGGGACTTTTGCCCCTTGTGCCCGCGCCCGGCCGTCTTGCCGTTTCCTGTGGCGCGACCGCGGCCTTTGCGTTTGCCCACGTGAGTAGCTCCTTTTGCGGGAGTGAGCTCGTGCAGGTTCATAATATCACGTCCTCCTTACTCTTCCGTTACCGTAACCAGATACCTAATTTGCGCTATTTTTCCTCTGGTCTGCGGATTATCGGGCTGAATCGTTTCGTTCCCGATTCTCTTGAGCCCGAGGGATTTGACTGTCGCTATATGTTTTTCGCGCCTTCCGCATAGGCTTTTTACAAGCTTAATTTTCAAATTAGCCATGTTGTCCTCCTAGCCTACGATTTCTTCAATCGTCTTTCCTCTTGTCTTTGCAACCTGTGCTGCATCGCGCAAGGATTTCAGCCCAACCATGGTTGCCGCAACTACATTCTGAGGATTGTTTGAGCGCAGGCATTTTGTTCTGATGTCAGATATCCCCGCCGCTTCGACAACCGCACGCACGGCTCCGCCTGCGATAACCCCGGTTCCGGGCGGTGCGGGCTTAAGCAGAACCCTACCTGCACCAAAAACTCCTATAACCTCGTGTGGTATGGTGCTTCCAGAGACTGTAATTCTCGTAACGTTCTTTTTTGCATCCTCAATACCTTTTCGGATAGCTTCAGAAACCTCACCTGCTTTGCCGAGCCCAAACCCGACGCGACCAGCACCATCTCCAACCACGCAGAGTGCCGCAAACTTGAAGATGCGTCCGCCTTTTACTGTTTTAGAAACACGGTTCAGGGAAACGACCTTTTCTTCCGTAAACTCCTGCTGGACTTCTTCCTTGCGATTATCTCTTCTGTTGTCTCTTCTGTTGTTATTATTGTTATTGAAAGCCATATTGTTTCCTCCTCCCCGTTAAAATTTCAACCCGCCCTCGCGGGCAGCTTCTGCAAGTTCCTTGACACGTCCGTGGTAGATGTATCCACCGCGGTCAAAAACAACTATTTCAATGCCTTTGGCGGATGCCCTCTCGGCGACCATCTTTCCTACCTTTTTTGCAGCCTCTTTATTCGAACCCGAACCTTCGAAGTCTTTTTCGACGGATGAAGCGCTGCAAAGCGTTACTCCCTTTGTATCGTCGATCACTTGGGCGTAAATATGCTTTTCGCTACGGAAAATATTGAGCCTTGGACGTTCCGGCGTGCCAGAAATCTTACTCCGCACTCTCTTGTGGCGCTTTTTACGTTGCGCATTCGTATCAGGTCTTTTTATCATTTAGGCACACCTCCTTCTATTTAGCTCCGGTCTTGCCTTCTTTGCGGCGAATGACCTCGTTTACATATTTGATGCCCTTACCCTTGTAGGGCTCCGGCGGTCTTTTCTTTCTAATGTCGGCAGCAAACTGTCCGACCTCTTGCTTGCTTATGCCGCTGATGATTATTTTATTCGGTGTTGGCACATCAACGGATATCCTCGCCGTCTCTTCAACAATCACCTGATGGGAAAATCCGAGGTTCATAACAAGCTTTTTTCCTTCTTTTGCAGCCCTGTAGCCAACACCGTTGATTTCTAGCTCTTTTTTGAACTCTTCGGTAACGCCCAGAACCATATTGCTTATCAGTGAACGCGAAAGCCCATGCAGGCTGCGGTGCTTAGGCGAATCCGATGGGCGAGTCAGGCTAACGGTGGCACCTTCGACACTGACCTTTATATCAGTGCTGATGGCCTCTTCAAGCTGCCCCTTTGGACCCTTTACAATGACATGGTTGCCATCTGTAACTTCGACTTTTACTCCGGCAGGAATGGTTATCGGTGCTCTTCCTATTCTCGACATACTTGCTTTGCCCCCCTACCACACAAATGCAAGGACTTCGCCGCCGACATTTTGCGTCCTAGCTTTTTTGTCAGTCATCACGCCCTTGGATGTTGATATAATGGCGACTCCCAACCCCCTGAGAACATAGGGCAGTTCGTCCGCACCTGCATACACGCGCAGGCCGGGCTTCGAGACGCGGCGCAAACCCGCAATGGCCTTGTCCGTCCCATTGTATTTTAGCGTCACTTTTATAACGCCCTGAACGCCATCATTTATTAGCTGGTAATTTTTGATATAACCCTCTTGCAGCAGAATTTCCGCAATCGCTTTTTTCATATTAGAAGCGGGAATATCGACTGTCGAGTGCTTTGCCGCACTCGCATTTCTGATACGCGTGAGCATATCGGCAATGGGGTCTGTTATTTGCATGTTGCTATCCTCCTTGTTAGAGTTACCATGAAGCCTTACGCACTCCCGGAATCTGGCCTTTGTACGCCAAGTTGCGGAAGCAGATGCGGCATACGCCATAATCACGCAGGTATGCGTGCGGGCGACCACAGATTTTGCAGCGGTTGTAGCGGCGTGACGAGAACTTAGGCTCTCTCTGCTGCTTCAGAATCATCGCTTTCTTTGCCATAAATTGTGCCCCTTCCCTACGATTGCGTGATGAACGGAGCGCCCATGTATGTTAGCAGCTCACGAGCTTCCTCGTCTGTCTTCGCAGTCGTACATATCACTATATCCATCCCCCTGAGTTTCTCGATTTTGTCGTAGTCTATTTCAGGGAAAACGAGCTGCTCCTTTAGGCCAAGTGCATAGTTGCCGCGCCCGTCAAAAGAATTTGCGCTAATGCCGCGAAAATCTCGGACACGCGGGAGCGCTACATTTAAAAGCCTGTCTAGGAACTCCCACATTCTGTTTTGCCTAAGCGTCACCTTAACGCCTACCGGCATCCCGGCGCGGAGCTTAAAGTTTGCGACCGATTTTTTTGCCTTTGTCACAACCGCCTTCTGTCCGGTTATTGCCGAAATGTCTTTTACGACTGCTTCTATGGCCTTTGCATTGTCGCGGGCGTCTCCGCAGCCAACATTAACGATTATCTTATCGACCTTTGGAACTTCCATCACGCTGCTGTACCCGAACTTTTTCATCAGGGCGGGAACTGCCTCGTCTTGGTATTTTTTCTTCATTCTTGTCATAATTCGGCTGCTCCTTTCCTAAATTTCTGCGCCGCATTTTTTACAGACACGGACTTTGATGCCGTCGCCGTTAAATGAGTGTGCGGGCCTTGTCGGTTTATCACATTTTGGGCATATGCGCATGACCTTGCTGGCGTAAATCGGCGTTTCCTTTGTAATGATTCCGCCTGACTCGCCTTGCTTGCGGGGCTTCTTATGTCTTTTTGCGACATTGATGCCCTCTACGAGCACTTTTCCGCCTTTTGGGTCTGCGCTCATTACCTTGCCCTGTTTGCCCTTGTCCCTGCCGGACAGGACAACTATGGTGTCGTCTGTTTTGATGTGCATGTTGCCGCCCTCCCTATATTACTTCGGGCGCCAGCGATAGGATTTTCATATAATCCTTGTCGCGGAGCTCGCGGGCCACCGGGCCGAATATACGTGTGCCTCTCGGGTTTTTGTCCTCTTTGATGAGAACTGCGGCGTTTTCGTCAAAACGGACATACGTGCCGTCTGTACGGTGGACGCCTTTTGCCGTGCGTACAATAACGGCCCTGACGACTTCGCCCTTCCTCACCGCACTGCCCGGAGCTGCCTTACGGACTGAGGCCACAATCACGTCTCCCACACTGCCGTATTTTCTGCCGGATCCGCCCAGCACGCGGATACATTTTATTTCCTTGGCGCCGGTATTGTCGGCAACCTTAAGAAAAGATTCTTGTTGTACCATAACTTATGACCATTCCTTTCTGCGAAAGGTAGATTTTTTACTTCGCTTTTTCTATGACCTCGACGAGCCTCCATCGCTTGTCCTTTGAGAGTGGGCGCGTCTCCATAACGCGAACCCTATCTCCTATGCCACATTCATTATTCTCATCATGCGCTTTTAATTTGTATGTCCTCTTGATAATCTTCTTATACAGAGGGTGCGGCACGCGGTTTTCCACAGCCACTACAATGGTTTTATCCATTTTATCTGAAAGAACCTTGCCTATTCTCGTCTTTCTTCTTGACGTTCTTTTTTCACTCATCTGCCTTAACCTCCTGCCCGCTCGAGCTGCTTCTGGCGAATAACTGTCTTGACTCGGGCAATGTCTTTTCTAGTCTGGGCTATCCGAATCGGATTATCAAGCTGATTCGTCGCATGTTGCATTCTTAGAAAGAAGAGATCCTTCTTTAGGCTGAGCAGCTTGTCCTCCAGCTCATCGGCACTGAGCATTACTACCTCACTTGCCTTCATCTCATTCACCACCTGTCTCTAGCGGGACGCTCGGCTGTGCGTCTCCTACGCTCTCGCGTTTTATGAACTTTACCTTGCAGGGCAGCTTGTGTCCCGCACGGCGTATTGCCTCGCGAGCGACTTCCTCCGGCACCCCGGCTATTTCGAACAACACCCTGCCAGGCTTTACCACGGCCACCCAGTATTCTGGAGAGCCTTTACCGGAGCCCATTCTCGTTTCTGCCGGCTTCGACGTTACCGGCTTGTCCGGAAAAATCTTTATCCATACTTTTCCGCCGCGCTTTGAATAGCGCGTCATGGCGATACGCGCAGCTTCAATCTGGTTTGAAGTTATCCACGCCGGAGCCAGAGCCTGCATGGCATAATCGCCATACGTGATTGTGTTGCCGCGCGTGGCTTTGCCCTTCATGCGGCCTCTCTGCACCTTGCGGCGCTTGACTCTCTTTGGTGTAAGCATTAGCCTGCGCCTCCTTCCCTTGGATCTTGCGGTGCAGCCGGAGTCTGTGGGACGGGGGTAGAAGCTTGTGGAGGCCTTGAGCCTTGTGCTTGACCTTGCTGAGGCCTGTTGTAGCCTCCCTGGCCTTGCCCACTAGGACCTCTGTTGTACCCGCCGCCTTGTCCTGGCCCGCGGTTGTATCCGCCGCCTTGTCCCGGCCCGCGGTTGTATCCGCCGCCTTGTCCCGGCCCGCGGTTATAGCCGCCCCCTTGTCCCGGGCCACGATTGTAGCCGCCGCTGCGCCCACCTCTGTCCCGATCGCGCCTCTCCCTTGGAGGCCTCGATGTATCCATGGTTCTCGGCGTTGTGCGCAGGGTCTGGCTGAGAATTTCTCCATTATATACCCACACCTTGACGCCGATGCGCCCATATGTCGTCGCTGCTTCCGAAAACCCATATTCGATGTCTGCCCTTATCGTCTGCAACGGAATTGTTCCTTCGTGATAAGCTTCGCTTCTGGCGATTTCCGCACCGCCGAGGCGCCCGGAAACCATGACCTTGATGCCGCGGACACCCAGGCGCATCGCCCTACTCATCGCATTTTTCATCGCTCGCCGGAAGCCTATGCGCTTTTCAAGCTTTGCCGCAATGCCCTCCGCTATCAGCTGGGCGTTCGTATCGGGGTTCTTGACCTCGACTATCGACAGCGCTACCGGCTTGCCAATGCGCTTCTCAACATCCACGCGAAGCCTTTCAATTTCCGCCCCGCCCTTGCCAATTACCACACCGGGCCGCGAACAGTGGATGAATATTTTAACCTTCGCATTGTCCCGCTCAATCTCTATCCTCGGAACTCCGGCCGAAAAAAGCAGTTCCTTGAGGTACTTGCGGATGTTGTAGTCTTCTACTATGAGGTCTCCCACTTTGTCTTCGCGGGCATACCAACGAGAATCCCAGTCTTTTATGACACCAACTCTAAATCCGTGCGGATTAACTTTCTGTCCCATGGTGATTCCCCCTATTCCTTCTCAGCTACGACGATGGTGATGTGCGACGTCCTCTTGTTTATCCTATATGCCCTGCCGCGGGAGACCGGCCTTATTCTTTTGAGTATGGGGCCGGGGTTTGCATAGGTCGCTGAAACGAAGAGGTTGTCGGGATCCATGTCGTGGTTGTTTTCTGCGTTTGCAACTGCGCTGTTTAGGAGTTTGAGCATCAGCTCCGATGCCGCCTTGGGGGTTTGCATGAGGATTGCCTTTGCTGCTTTCGTATCCTTGCCCCTTATGAGGTCGCAGACTATTTTCACTTTGCGCGGTGATATGCGTGCAAATTTAAGATGTGCTTTTGCTTCCATAAACTGCCTGCCCCCTATCTTGATGTTTTGCTGCCCGCGTGCCCGCGATAGGTGCGCGTGGGAGCGAATTCGCCTAGCTTGTGGCCGACCATGTCTTCGGTGATATAGACGGGCACATGCCTCCTGCCGTCGTGGACAGCTATTGTGTGCCCTACGAACGTGGGGAAAATTGTACTGGCGCGCGACCATGTCTTAAGCACCTTTTTTTCTCCCGCAGCGTTCATGGCGTCGACCCGCTTGACTAGTTCCGGTGCGGCAAATGGGCCCTTCTTAACACTTCTGCTCATATTTTCTAGCCCTCCTTATTTCTTGCCGCGGCGTTTTACGATGTATTTATCTGTTGGGTTTTTCGCTTTGCGCGTCTTGTATCCGAGCGTCGGCTTGCCCCACGGTGTGACCGGCCCGGGACGCCCTATTGGGCTCTTGCCCTCGCCGCCGCCGTGCGGGTGGTCTACCGGGTTCATTACAGAGCCGCGGACTGTTGGACGGATGCCCATATGGCGCTTGCGCCCTGCTTTACCTATATGGATGTTCGAGTGGTCGGTATTTCCGACTTGGCCAATCGTCGCAAGGCAGTTGCTGCGAACCAATCTGTATTCCCCCGACGGCATCCTAATCTGCGCCATCGCACCCTCTCTCGCCATCAACTGCGCTTGTGTCCCGGCACTGCGTACCAGCTGTGCGCCTTTGCCGGGGTGCAGCTCTATATTATGGATTACCGTGCCTACGGGGATTGACGTTATCGGGAGGGCGTTACCCGGTTTGATGTCTGCATCCTTCGACGATATTACCGTGTCGCCATTTTTCAGGCCTACGGGGGCTAGGATATACCTGCGCTCGCCGTCCGGATACTCGATAAGCGCTATGTTTGCCGAACGGTTCGGGTCGTACTCGAGGCGCAGGACCGTGCCCGGCACATCGAACTTATTGCGCTTGAAGTCTATAATCCTGTATTTCCTGCGGTTGCCGCCGCCTCTGTGGCGGACTGTGATGCGGCCATAGCTGTTGCGCCCTGAATGCTTTTTCAGCACCTGTGTCAGGCTGCGCTCAGGCTTTGCCCGTTTATCTATCCCATCGAACCCGGAAACAGTCATGTGCCGTCTCGACGGAGTGGTGGGTTTGTACGTTTTTACTGACACTGTTTAGTTCCCCTCCCCTACACTAAGCCTTCAAAGAATTCGATAGTCTTCGAGCCATCCGACAGCTTTACAACCGCTTTTTTCCAGTCTTTCCTGCTACCCTCGGGGTGACGGCCCATGCGTTTTTTCTTGCCCTTCATATTCAGTGTCGTGACTTTGGTAACTTCGACGTCGAATATTTCTTCAACCGCTTTTTTTATCTCTATTTTGTTGGCTGCGGGCGCAACCTCAAATACGTATTTCTTAAGATCGACATGCTCGGTCGATTGCTCCGAGATTATCGGCCGCAGGATAACATCATATGCTGTTTTCATTAAGCGTACACCTCCTCGATGAGCGGAAGCGCCGCTTTGTCGACAACAAATGTGCGGGCATCCATTATGTCGTAAGTGTTGAGCAATGTTGCAAATGTGGTCTTTACGCCCGGCAGATTCCTTGCACTCAGTATGACATTGTCACTTTTTTCTGGTGTGACGATAAGCGCCTTGCCCGTAACCCCACAAGCTTCAAGAAAGGCTCTGAACTCCTTAGTCTTGATTTCGTCCATCTTCAATCCGTCGATAACGATAATCTTATCTTCGGCGGCCTTTAATGAAAGCGCTGACTTGAGGGCAAGCCTCTTGAGTTTTTTGTTTAGTGGGTATCTGTAGTCACGCGGCTTTGGCGCAAACGCTACGCCACCGTGCGTATAATGCGGGACGCTCCTAGAACCCTGGCGAGCGCGACCCGTCCCCTTTTGACGGTAGGGCTTTGCGCCGCCGCCACGCACTTCCGCACGAGTCAGCGCCGATTGTGTTCCCTGCCTTTTGTTTGCAAGATGGTTTTTTACGGCTGCGTGAATCGCCGTGATATTTGGCTCAACTCCGAACACCTCGTCGGAGAGTGTCACTTCGCCGACTACAGAGCCTTGCATGTTGTATAGTTTATTGGCTGGCATTTAACTCTCTCCTTTCCCTAGTTGTTCTTCACTGTGTTTTTGATGTATACGACCCCGCCCCTAGGCCCCGGTACTGCACCTCTGATTGCTATCATGTTCAGGCTCGAATCTACCTTTACTATGTCGAGGTTCTGGATTGTAACTTGCTCGTTGCCCATCTGCCCTGCACCGATTTTGCCTTTAAAAATCTTCGAGGGGTCTGTGCCTGCCCCCATGGAGCCTGCGTGCCTGTGCGTCGGGCCGCCACCGTGGCTCATCCTTCCCCTGCTGGCATTATGGCGCTTGACAACACCTGAGAAGCCCTTGCCTCTTGATATGCCCGTTACGTCCACCTTGTCGCCCTCGGCAAAAACATCCGCCTTAATCTCGTCTCCGATATTTAGAGTCGAGGTGTCTTCCAAGCGGAACTCCTTGAGGTGCTTCTTCGGCGCCACTCCGGCCTTCTTCAAGTGACCTAGCTCCGGCTTTGTTAGCCTATGCTCTCTGATGTCCGTGAAGCCTAGCTGTACTGAATCGTATCCTTCTTTTTCGTCGGTTTTCTTCTGAACCACGGTACAAGGGCCGGCCGCTATGACTGTTACCGGTATGACCTTGCCGTTATCATCGAATATCTGCGTCATTCCGACTTTTTTTCCGATGATCGCTTTGACCATTGCTTTTTCCTCCTAGTTGATTGGTTATTGGTTGGAAAATTTAGGTTCCAACTTGACCATTTGGCGGGCAGCCGCTCTTGCGCAAGACTTGCACTTATATATGACGGAATTTACAGTTTGATTTCTATCTCTACGCCTGCCGGCAGCTCCAGCGACATCAGTGCTTCGACTGTTTTCTGGGTCGGGCTCAGGATGTCGATGAGCCTTTTGTGCGTCAGCCGCTCGAATTGCTCGCGACTATCCTTGTACTTATGGACAGCCCTGAGGATTGTCACAATTTCCTTTTTCGTTGGAAGTGGGATTGGACCTGAAACCCTAGCCTCCGTCCTTTTTGCCGTCTCTACAATTGTAGATGCCGCTTGATCTATCAGCTGATGGTCATATGCCTTTAGCCTGATTCTAATCATTTTTTTGTTGACTGCCATTTTTTCCTCCTCAAGATTGTGTTTGACAAAAGGTTTAAATAGAAGAGAACATTCCTGTACACCCTGCCGTGCGTATCATTCTTTCCCGAAACTAAACCGGAAATTGTCGTTTTCCGGCGAGAATTTGGTGCGAAAACGTTTTGTGATGTCAGAATTTTCCTCAGCCGCCCGATTACACGCTGCTATCGCAGCGCCGGACTCGCTCCCCGAAAGTTACCAGGCAGGTCAGTCTCGCTCTCCGCAAATCCTTGCGGCGCTATGCCTGCAATCTCCCGGTTCACAGCATTGCGTAACTCCACCTTAAGTAAAGCCGCTCGAACAGGATATCAAATTTCACAGCCCTTGTCAACTACCAATTTTTTTATTTTTATTGCCATTGTCGCAGAAATGTGTTATTATAATCCCATCATGCTTTTAGGAGGGATTCGCTAAGATGATTAAGCAACGTTTTTTTAGGTGTAAGCATTGTGGCAATTTTGTTGGATTAATTAAGGATGAAGGCCCACCCCTGACCTGCTGCGGCGAAGCTATGGCGGAGCTTGTGCCAAACACCCACGACGCTAGTGTTGAGAAGCACGTACCCGAGGTGACAGTCGCAGGCGACAGGATTAGTGTTCAAGTAGGCAGCACAGCGCACCCCATGGAGGCAGAGCATCACATTTCGTTTATATACGTTGAGACAGAAAGCGGCGGGCAGAGAAAATGCCTCAAGGTAGGCGAGGCTCCGAAGGCAGAGTTTAGTTTCATCGGGGACAAGCCGATTGCCGTTTTTGAATATTGCAACCTTCATGGACTTTGGGTCAAGGAACTGTAAAAACGCGTTACGGCTTAAAATCTGCGAGTGCGAAAATACCGCACTCGCAGATTTTTTCATAAAAAGTGTAAAGTCCTCTTATGAAATGACCGATAACAGAGATAACGGGGATGGTGTCAGTACAGTATGGATGGAAACCGGATTTGACGTTGAGCAAGGAGGCTACAATATGCGTCTATATGCTAATCATGCGCCAATATCTCATGCAGATAAAAGGCCGCATGCCAATAACCGCAACTTTAGAAATACTTCACCAGAAAAAGGGCCAGGGGAAAACGCCCTTGCCAAACAAATACAAAATAGCGCCGAGCCCCCTCCGCAAGAGACCTTCTTTTATGAATGGGAACAAGAGAACGAGGCATTTCATTTCTTTGCCTGGGAAGACGAGGTCAACTCCTCTGCGTTGGCCCCACATAGCGACGCACAAGCCGGCGGCCAATCTGCGCTGGAGGATAACTCCGGAAATTTAACGCGCCGCCTCGTGTCAGCACGAAATACATTTGTGCTCCACACAATCATCGGCGACGCCTTCAAGGATTTAGGCGAGCTGCGCCTGGCCTTGGCGATGTCCGATGGGGAAGATGCTGACACCATACGCCAAATCATCAGAAGGCTGGAGAGGGTCATCAGGCGCGGCAATAGGAAAATCACCGAGCTAAACAGGGAAGCCGCACTGGAGCGAAAGCAGGACAGAGCCTTAGAGCGGGACGAACAGCAGCGGGCAGAGAAGATAGAAAACGAGCTAAGGCGGCGCATAATACGCCGCCGAAATCGCGAGCAGGGTTATTTAGATGAACTGATGCGAGAGCAAATTAACGGCGCAAAGGCAGACGCTAAAGAAATACTAGACGCTGTCACTGAAGCCAAGATTGCAGCCAAGGCTCGGGCAATTGTTGCGGCGCAATCCTCGGCGGCATCCTCCGGAGGCGCAAGTTCATCGGGCGGGCTTGCAGCACCTGCCTTGGCAGGCGCCGCCGGCGGGGCTGAAGGCGGCGCAAGCTTAGAGGCTGAAATGTCGGGAGTTGACGTCCTGGTGTAGCGGAGGCCGTACAAAGCCCAGCAGTGGGCATTGAGAAGCCTGTACACTCGCCGTAGAGAGGGAATTCCGGCTACTTGTTACGTCAGCTGACCGAACGTAGAGGAGTGTGCAGTCTTTTCAATGCCGGGTCGTTTGCAAGCAGGCAGCAGTAACCTTTTTCCTCCGGGTTTTACATTTCCAGTACAGTCCTGTTGATTAGGTCTTCTTGGGCGTCGATGTGCATTTCGACGAAAAATGCGGAGAAGCCTGCCACCCGGACTACCAAGTTCTTGTGCTGCGACGGATTCTTTTGCGCATTACGTAAAGTCTCGGTTGACAGGACATTAATCTGAATCTCCATACCACCCATATCAAAGTAAGTTTGGATGAGCTGGCTCATTTTTTTGATGCCATCCACCCCTTTGACCGCCGATGGGCTGAACTTCATGTTGAATAGAGTGCCGTTTGCGAACGCAGTCTGCTCAATCTTGCCGACGGACTGGATTACCGCTGTCGGCCCGTTTGTATCCATCTGTTGGACAGGCGAAATCCCATCAGCCAGTGGCATGCCTGCACTTCTGCCATCGGGGGTCGCATTTGTCATCTTGCCGAATATTACATGAGCTGTGACCGGGAACATCGCCGCAGTGTACGGGCCTCTTGGGCAGGAGTGCGACGTGACGACATTGGCAAACATCTCTGAGGCCCATGCCGCTATTTCGTCAACCTCGGGGATGGCATTTCCAAAATGCGGAGCTGAATTCCTTATGTACATCTGAAGCTCTTCATGCCCCTGCCAGTTGTTTTGCAGGGCGTCGTAGAGCTCTCTTGTTGTGCATTTTTTCGTATCGAAGCATAGGTGCTTTATCATGAACAGAGAGTCTGCTATATTTCCAATGCCTATACCCGGAATGCCGCTTGCGTTGTATTTTGCGCCACCGTACATGACATCCACGCCCTTTTCCATACATCCCCCCATGGTGGCCGAGACGACAGGAAGCGGAAGGAGCTCGCGTGTCGTGTATTCTGCATTGTTGTTTAATATCACATGCCATCTCACGAAAAACTCAAGCTGCTTTTTATAAGCCTCTTTGACCTGCTGAAAATTTTCCATTTCGTAGAGGTACCCCGTTTCAAGACCGACCTGCTGCTCTTGGGGCTTGCCGTCCGGCCCGGGGAATGAGGATTTTACGACGCCATTGTTTATCCCAAGCAGTAGCGCATTGGGCATATTGATGTATGAGCCGCTGCCCGTCCCCCCGCACGCAGGCCAGTCGTTGCCGTTTCCGCCCGGCTCAACGCACCCTATGGGAGAATAGTTGCGTGCGTCTTCCAATGTGAATCCGCGCTTCATGAGCGCTTCAACAATTACCTCGTCATTTTGGAATGTTGGCAGGCCCCCCACCAGCTTTGTGGTTTCGAGCGCAGCTTCCCATAGCTCCTCCGGCGTATTTTTATGTACACGGAGAGATTGCGGCGGGTCGTGCAGCTCAAGCCTGGATATGGCCTGAAGCATCATGTAGGTCACTTTGTTCGATGCATCGTTGCCGTCTTTGTCAACGCCGCCCATGCACATCATCTGGCCTGATGTGTAGCCCGGCGCAGACGACGTTGCACCTTCGCTCCAAGGCTTGTTCATCTCGGCTACCTTCAGGTAGAATAAGTCGAGGATTTCTTGCGCATATTCTTCAGTAATAGTGCCTGCGGCCAAGTCTTTTTCAAGAAATCCGCCAAGGTACTGGTCTACCCTGCCGAAAGTGATGCCATGCATATTCGCCTCAAGGCAAAGGCATGTTTGGTACATATACAGGCATTGAACGGCCTCAATGTAGTTCCTTGCAGGATTTTCCATTGTCCAGCTTAGCGTCTCCGCCATCAGTGCTAGCTCTTTTTTGCGCACCGGGTCTTTTTCGGCGTCGCACATTTCTTGTGCCAGCTTGGCATAGCGCTTTGTCAGCGTAATCATGCCTTCGCTGACTATTGAAACAGCGCGGTAGAAGTTGTACTTATCGAGCGAGTCGGCGGGCATCCCCTGCTTGATGATTTCTGCTTGCTTTCGGTCGGCTTCTTCTTTGATGGATTTGAAGCCTTCTTTTATTGCCTTGTCATAACCCGTCACAAAATGCCCGACGGGCGTGTCGCTGATAGCCATCCTGCCCATCATCGTAACGCCGTTGAAGTCGTGCGGGCCATATTCCTCGGGGTAATAGGCTTGCGTCTTTGCGTATGTGCTCTCTCCTTTTACCCAGTAGTCTATGGTGGCGTTTACATACTTTCGGTCTTCTTCCGACACCTTGTACGGGTCTATGGGGCGGGTAGCAATCGTACCTCCGCCAATCTCTCCCTTTATGAAAGTGCAGCAGTTTTCCGGATAGAGCGCACCGCCTCTATAGGTTGACGACTGTGCGCCCACTATTACCTCTTCATCCCCAATGCGGACAGGAATGTTTTCATAAATTGCCTTCATCGCTTTTGCTCGTCTTAGTATCCCCGAAAGCTCAGGATGGTTCATATAAAATTCGGTCAGAATCCTGTATCGCGCAAGGCATACCTCCGGTACTGTGTCCCTATATATTTCACGCTCTCTTGCCACTCGTTCTGTAATTGGTTTTAACTTCCAACTCATACGCTGTCCCTCCGTCAATTTTTAGCAATAATACACAGTATATCACGAATTAAGGGCAATATCTACAAGTTTTCGCAACTATCTTGAGAAACGCCTCCAGATTTAGTATAATACTGGATAGAGAATTGGAGGTAACAGCTATGCAAAGGGTATCAAAGGACACGTTCATTTACGCTATGAGCGCAAAAAACAAGCCAGCTGCACATGTGGAGCCGGGCACTCAGGTTCTATTTGAGACTTGGGACGCACTGCATGGGCAGCTCCAGACTGCCGATGCGGGATTCGAATCTTTAGATTGGGACTGCGTAAATCCCGCTACCGGCCCCATTTACATAAATGGTGCTGAGCCGGGGGATGTATTATCCGTAAAAATCGAAAGTATAGAGGTGTCAGGTGCGGGCATCGTCTTATGCGGCGCCGGCATGGGTGTAATGGGTCATGCTTTACAAGGGCACTGTACCAAAATCGTCCCTATAAAAGATGGCCTGGTGCATTTTTCCGATGCCATTAAACTCCCCCTGAACAAAATGATAGGAGTAATCGGAACGGCCCCAAAAAGCGGCGAAATCCCTTGCGGCGTCCCGGATTTGCATGGAGGCAACATGGACTGCAAAGAAATTAGGGAGGGAGCGACTGTGCTATTGCCGGTCAATGTGCCGGGTGCGCTGCTTGCCATCGGGGATTTGCACGCTGTGATGGGCGATGGCGAGATTGGCGTCACCGGGGTTGAGGTTGCAGGGAGCGTCACAGTTACTGTCGACATCTTCAAGGGCAAAGCATTGCAGCTGCCGATGATTCGAAACGACAGCCACGTGATGACACTGGCTTCCGACGAGGATCTAGACAAGGCCGTCGACATGTCTGTGGCTAATATGATAAGCTTTTTGACAGAGTCTGAAGGGTTTTCGCCGGAGGACGCCGTCATGCTGACCTCTTTGGTTGCCGATGTGAGGATTTGCCAAGTTGTTGACCCTAAGAAAACAGTCAGGGTGGAGTTTCCAAGAGAGCATTTGCGTTCGGAATAGGCCGACAGGCGGTAGCCACAAACATGTTTAAAGCTAAAGTGCTCAAGAAGCCAAGCCACGACTAAAAAATTTTAGTCGTGGCTTGGCTTTAGATTGGTGGGCCTTCACGGACTCGAACCGCGGACCGTCCGGTTATGAGCCGGATGCTCTAACCAACTGAGCTAAAGGCCCCGATTGTTAGCATAGCGCCGCCGTATGGCGGCGCTATGCGTGGCTCCCCAAGTTGGACTCGAACCAACGACCCTGCGGTTAACAGCCGCATGCTCTACCGGCTGAGCTATTGAGGAATATTTGAGCCTAATACAATTAGGCTCAAAAGAGTGTTGGCGAATACCTATTTTCCCGGGCCGTCTCCAGCCAAGTATCGTCGGCACTGATGAGCTTAACTTCCGTGTTCGGAATGGGAACGGGTGGAACCTCACCGTAATCAACACCAACTGCGCACTGAAATGAATCAGCGTTGTAAATGGTACAACATTCGCACCTATTTGTCAAGTGTTTTCTCTACATTCGTTCGAAGGTTTATCAGGTCAATACGAATTCCGTAAAGTATGCACCTATTACTAGGGGTATATTCGTGCTCAAGATATCGTTGACCCGCTCTAACACCCTCGCCGCAATGTCCTCTAGGTCCTTATCTGTAGTAACCTCCGCCATTGTCAGCTCACCGAGCACCATCAAAACTGCATTGCGTATTGCTGCAGTGTAATTAGTCAATTCCTCGACAGCCGCCTCGTCAATCACCTCAAACATCATCGAACATCTCAAAACCCTGCGCGGGTCGTCGTGGTTTATATTCGTTGCAAAAGCGGCCCCGGGGTTAAACAGGTGTTTATAGGGCAGCCTGGACACCGGCTCGTCTCCGCAGGCCGACAAAAAAACCGACGTAAACAAAACTGCGGCAACCATTATCAAAGACTTAACAGAATTCATCTTTTTCATTATCGAGACCACTCCTAGCTTTCTGCTTGCCATCACAAAAGACTTTCCCACACAGTCTACCGCATAGGTGGTGACCCGTAGGAGAGTCGAACTCCTGTTTGCGGCGTGAGAGGCCGCCGTCTTAACCACTTGACCAACGGGCCGTATCGCCGCAATGCGGCGCTGGTACACCTTCAGGGACTCGAACCCTGGACACCCTGATTAAGAGTCAGGTGCTCTACCAGCTGAGCTAAAGGTGCTCATCCTGATGGCAAATAAAATTGACAAACAAGCTGACAAACAGTGCCACTCTGCACCCTGAAAACCGAACAAAGACGAAAGCAGAAACGAGTATAAAACACCGAGCAAGGCTGTTTGCCTGCATACGGCGACGGGC
>WQSH01000014.1 GCA_009787995.1 Oscillospiraceae bacterium | reverse complement strand
TACGCTTTTTCCGCTAGAACGGGTCTTGTCGCCCTACATACGCGAAAAAAGCGTAGCAAACAGCCCATTCCGGGCTACCCTGTGACCTGTAACTTACATCATTCGCAATGCATAGGTGTGTGGTATGCCTTGAAAAGTCAGCGGCGTAAAAAATCAAAAAAATTTTTCATGGTGAATAAAAGTGTGTTTTGATGAAGCAATGTGTGGTTTTTATGAGTTTCGCAGGAGATGGGTGTGAAAATCGTGATGAATATGATGGTTAAAAGTGTAGATATTAAAGCATTATAAAAGATAAATTATGACAAAATGCTATTGACGAATCTCTCGCGGTCGTGTAAGCTGTGGCTACTGAGAGGTTTTTGTTTGTTGTTTTGTGCCTAGATATTTTCGAAAGGAATGGTTATTGATATGAAAATAAAACTACTCATCGCATCATGCGAAGCAGACTATGTAGAGCACTTGTCAAACAGCATATCGGAGCATTATGCAGACGTAATCGATGTGAGCGCTTGCCGTACGCAGGAGCGCTTGTGCGAAATGCTAAAAGCCCGGAAGTTCGATGTCGCCCTGCTTGACGAAGATTTTGCCGAAGGGGCAGATTTGAGCACAATTGCCCTTCCGCTACTATTGAGTGCGGACAGGACTGGCGAAGCAGGCGCACCGGCACACTTGAGCGAACTTAGCAGGTATCAGAGGGTGTCGTCAATTGTGTCGGAGATACTTGCAAAATGCGCCAGAGTCTCGCAATATGGGCGAGGCTCTCATTCGGAAAGGGCATGTGTTACCGCAGTCTGGTCGCCTGCGGGGGGCGTGGGGAAGACCACCGTTGCGCTCTCCTATGCAGCGAAGAAAGTATCGGAGGGCAAGCAAGTTTTATATCTAAATTTAGAGCCTTTTTCAAGCGTGCCTGCTTACTTCTACGAAAACGGAAAGAGCATAAGCACGGTATTTGAGATGCTTGATAGCGGCGAGGGGAATATTAAAATGCTCATACGCGGCATATCCCAGCAAGACAGAGGGGCGGGCGTCGGCTACTTTTGCCGCCCCGAAAACTTTGACGACATGTATGCGCTGTCGGCCGAAAACATCGCCGAGCTTACCACCGTATGCGCAGGGGTGACGGACGAGCTGGTGATAGACATGTCCTGTGTCTGCGATTGGCGGACCAGGAAGGTGTTTGACCTTGCGGACAAGGTGCTAATTGTGAGCGATGCTACGGCGACGGCAGAGGTCAAGCTCTCACAGTTTACATCACAGCATAATGTCTTCGAGAGCATCAAGGACAAGGCCCTGTTTGTTGCAAACAAAGGCGCAGAAGCCGACACACACTTTAGTGGGGCGTTTCTCAGGCTTCCGGTTGTGCTCTCAACCGATCCAACGACAGTTTACAAGACACTTTCCGCCAGCTTGGAAATATAGCAAACGTTGCATAGGGGTGAAGCATATGACAGAGCAGATGCGAAATGGGCTTGTCAGCCAAATCAAATCGGAAGTTCAAGACCATGCAGACCTTACCAATTTTGACAACGACCAGCTTCAAGCCCTTGTAGCGGAGGCGCTTGAGGATAAAATCAGACGGGCTAGGGATGACTTGCAGGACTCCAATCCGGAGCTTGCATCGCTGAATTTCAGGGATAAGAGGCATATTACCCTTGCCGTATTCGAGTCAATTCGCGGGCTTGGCGTCCTCGGCAGGATTATCGCCGACCCCGAGGTGACCGAAGTTATGATAAATGGGCATCAGAACATCTTCGTCGAAAAAGATGGTGCGCTATACAAAAGCGACGGAAAATTTGAAAGTCGCCGGGAGTTGGAGATTATAATAACCAAATTTGTATCAAGAGCAGGGAGGGCTGTCAACGAAAGCGACCCAATTGTAGACTTCCAGCTCGATGATGGCTCTCGTGTCAACGTTGTGATGGCGCCGATTGCTCTCAACGGACCGATTGTGACGATACGGCGGTTTCCAAAGGAGGCAATGACGGTAGAGAGGCTCATCGAATTCGGCTCGATTACAACTGAAGTCGCCGAAGTGCTCAAGCTTTTGGTGACGGCAAAGTACAATATTTTCGTGTGCGGCGGGACGGGAAGCGGGAAGACGACGTTCCTCAATGCGCTTTCAAATTTCATACCGAGGGATGAGCGGATAATCACAATTGAGGATTCGGCAGAACTTCAAATCAAGAACATCGACAACCTTGTGCGCCTCGAGACCCGCAACGCAGGCGCTGACGGAAAGGGTGCAGTTACCATCCGTGACCTCATCAAGTCAGCCCTGAGGATGAGGCCTGAGCGGATTGTCGTCGGGGAAGTTCGGGGCGCAGAGGCCCTGGATATGCTTCAAGCGATGAACACCGGGCATGATGGCTCGCTATCGACCGGGCACGCAAATTCGACTTTTGATATTCTAAGCCGCCTTGAAACGATGATACTCCAAGGTGCGGACGGTTTGCCACTTGACGCAATACGCCAGCAAATCGCCTCGTCGATAGATATTATTATCCACCTTTCGCGGCTGCGCGACAAAAGTCGCAGGACTATGGAAATAGTGGAGGTTTTGAACTTTGATGTTCATAAGAGGCAGATACAGCTAAACCCGCTCTACGAATTCAGGGAATCCGAACTGAGCACAAAGAGCAAGGTTGTGGGGCAGCTGACAAGGACGTCAAATGCCCTGAGGAATACTTTCAAGCTGAATGTAGCGGGGGTTAGCAGGGTAGTTTAGGTAATTCACAATTGGCTGAGTTTCGGAGGGGTGGGGGTTATGTCTTGGCAGTTACAGCAATCTGAGGACAGTGCCGGCGCTAGTGCTGTTGATTATTCACGGAGCTCGCGCGTGGCTTTGGATCATGTTGTGTCGTGCTTGGTTGGTTTTGTTATTGGCTTTTTGATAATTTACATCTTTTACAAGATTTTTGCGTTGTCGATTGTCGGTGGAGCTGCAGTGGGGTTTGTCAATGTTTTTATCTCTGCCCACAATGCTGTCAAAAAACGGAGATTTAGACTCCGAATTCAGTTTTTTGATCTTTTGGAGGCGATGTCTGTCTCTATGCGGGCGGGGGGCACTATGCTTAAGTCTTTGCAGAGCGCACGCGAAGATTTGATGCTCATTTATCCGGAAGGCAGCGATATCATTGCGGAGCTGGATATTATTATTGGGAAGTTTAATAATGCGGTGCCGCTATCCGAGGCTTTCGCAGACTTTGCAAGGCGCAGTGGGCTTGAGGATGTGGCGAGCTTCTCGACTATCTACTCCACAATAGAGGGGAAATCCGGACGAGCGGACGAGCTTGTTAGGGAAATACAGCAAATAATCGCCGATAAAATGGAAATTGAAATGGAGATAGACACATTGATGACAGCCGCGAAATCTGAGGTCAACATAATGCTGCTTATGCCGCTTGTTATCCTTGGCGTCATAGGCTATGCGGGAGCAGGGTTCTTGGATGCGATATACACGTCGGGGATAGGGAGGGTTGTTTCCACAGGGGGGCTCATTGTGTTCGTGCTAAGTTATTTATTAGCACGGAAGTTTAGCAGGGTTAGGCTTTAGCTTAGGAGCGTTACGTATGATTATTGTTATTATGATTTTTGCCACATTGCTGATGGCTTCTTGGCTAATATTGCTGGGAAGGGTGGCTAGGGAGGATTGGATTGAGGCGGCATATAACAAAGTGCTTGAAAATTTTGCCTCTATCGAGAAAATACAACTAAAAGAAAAGCGCAGGCACGAACAGCTGTCGAGATACTGCGGGCTGCTTGCGCACGACATCAAGTTTGCTCTGCCCGGGAGCAGCAAGAAGATTAAAAAGCTGGAGTACGACAATATTAGACTGCAGCGAGGCGACCTGCGCAGCGTCAACGTGCTCCAAATGCCCGGTTATGTGCTATTGCGCGAATTTGACAGCATCGGCAAGGGTGGGCTCCATAAGACCATTATGACAAACTGCTATGAACTCTACGGAAAAAAACATGCAGCATGCAAAACAAAGCAGCTGCTTGCAAGGCTCCTGTCCTACCCTATAATTGGCGTTGCCATAACTTTCGTATGCGGGGCTATTCTCCTTGGAACAGATAACTCGACAGCCGGCGCAGCTATCCTCGGGCTTGGCAGTATATTGGTGTTGGTGCTGGCCTATGCTATGTACGACGAACTGCATGACAAGGTGAAAAAGAGGCGTGTCGCAATCAGCAAGCAGTTTCCAAATGTTGTGTCAAAACTGGCGTTGCTTGTGACTTCCGGGATGATTATGGATAGGGCATGGAAGGAAACCGCATGCAGCCAAGAGGCGGAGCTATACAAGGAAATGCAGCAGACCTCTGAGGAACTTGACAATTTGGTCAGCCCGGAAGCGGCATATAGCAATTTTATAAACCGCTGCAACACAAAGGAAACTGCAAAGCTGGCTTCCGCCATTATGCAAAACCTGGCAAAGGGGAATGCCGAGATTAGCAGGCTGATGAAGGAGATGGCAAGGGAGGCGTGGCAGGAGCGCAGGCATATGGCAAAACGCGATGCGGAAAAGGCCAATTCCAAACTGATGATTCCAACTATGCTTTTGCTTCTGGCAATTTTGATAATGCTTATGGTACCGGTCGCAATGAATTTCTCGGGAATCTAATCGATGCGCTTTTGTGCAAATTAACATGGAAAGGAGGTGGATTAGTCATGATGCAAAAAATATCCGGTCTTCCTATGGCGGCATATTTCGCATTGGCTGGCAGGGCAGGAGCCTTGAAAAAGGACGAGCGCGGACTTTCAGGGGTGGTTGTCGCAATACTGCTGATTCTTGTAGCAGTACTGGCCATTGTGATCATATGGGGATCCCTAAGCGGATGGTTAGAAGATTTATGGGAGCAAATCACAGGGCAAGCAGAACAGATATCTTAAAGGGCAAACCGGCGGCGGCGCATAAATCGCACGGTGCTGCCAAGTGGGAGAGAAGGGGTGGCCAAAATGATTAAAAACGAAAAAGGGCAGGCGTTCGTCGAGGCGGCCATCCTCTTTCCTATCATGATTATGATTTTTGCGGCGTTAGTCCTGCTTTCGATTTATCTTCCGACAAGGGCGGCGTTGCAGCGCGCAACCCAACATGCCGCAACGTCGCTTGCGACCGTGGAGAGCGACACGTGGATATTCTTTGACGAGGGTATAATGTCGCATTACTGGGAGACAAACAAGGGCAATCTGGACAATGTCTATGTGGCGCTGCTCTCGGGCATAGAGGACGTGCAGGTGCAGGAACTCGGAGAAAAAATCGTTATCGAGATTGAGGGGCGTAATTTAAGCTCAAAACTTGGAACTTTGGATGTGGAGTGCTTTGTCAATGACCGCATTGTGTATAGGGAGATTGTTGTAAACGCTGTTCGGGAGCTGCCTATGCCTGTTGATTTGTCCTTCGTGGGATTCCCCAACAGCATACACATAGCTGTGTCGGCTACGGCGGTGGCGCAAAATGGGGATGAGTTTTTGCGGAGTATGGACATGGCAGTCGATTTCAGTCAGTTCGTTATGAACCGATTTGGCTTAACAGATTTGGCGGGCAGCATAAGTTCGGCAGGTGCAAGAGTGCGGGAATTGCTGGGGTTATGAGGCAGCCTTGTCTGGATTAGGGGGCATTATGCGGAGATTTGTTCGGGACACCAAGGGTGCGGTGACGGTTTTTATTACGCTGCTACTCATTCCCGCTATGCTTATCAGCGGGACCGCAGTTGATTTGGCTCGCATCCACACGGCTCACAGCACGATACAAAATGCAAACCAACTGGCTGCAAACACAATGCTTACGCAATACAAAGCGTTGCTATACGACATATATGGCATTATGGGCATTGCAGAGGACGACCCGATACTTTGGAAATTATTGGACGATTATATTAAGGTTGCGGTGTTTGGGGAGGAGCATCAGGATAGATCTCTTGGCACCTTTCAGATATTCTATGGCTCAAATATTACACTGGAAGAGCCATACTTCCCCGAGGACAAAAACCTCCGCAACGAAGATGTGCTGCGGAGGCAAATAGAAGAGTACATGAAATTCCGCGGGCCGGTGCTGCTTGTACAGGAGCTTTTAGAGAGGCTTACCGACAACAAAATCGTTGCAGATTCCCGCATAATAAACGACAAGCTTGGAATTGATTCTGCAATTGCCGACATACATGAAAAATACAAGGAACTCCACACTGCAATATCCGCCGCCGATAGGTGTACACAAGCGATAGGAGGCATCGCAGGAGGCTCCTTCGGGTTTATGTCAAGCGTCCTAACAGAGATACATGGGGAATTTCTTTCACTGGCCACCCTCAATATTGCATACATGCAAGCGCAGACCCCCATGGAAAGAATGCATATTGAATCCCTCTACGAGGCACGTCGGCAAAATATCAGCGCTTTGACCGTCGGCAGCCGACGCACCGGGCTCATTCAGGCGATTGAAAATGCAAAACGGCAGGCTGATAATTTCAAACCAAGATTTGACCTGGTTGTTACGCTCGCCAGGGAACTCGATACGATGAAGGATGCACTCCGCATAAAAATCGACGACTTTGAGCAAAGGGTCAACAATGGAGAAATCAGCGAAGAACTCAGGAGTGCTTTTACACAAGCTCAAGGCGACCCGCCAAGCTCTTTAATCAGTCAGTACCGCAGTATCATAAGCTGGGCTATCGAACCTATGGCCATAGTTTTCAGAGACGGCGGCTACAGCTATATCGACGACATCCACAAGCCCATGCTGGATGAGGTGAGATATAGGAACAGGCTGAATGAAAGCGGACCCGGACTCTCTATTGAAGAACTTACAAACCTGCCCTCCGATAGCAGGTTTAATATCGGCCCGATGAACCTTGCTATGTTTTTCGCCAGTATTCCCGGAGACAATGTTACATACAGGATGCTCCCCGGATTCTTGCGATTTGCGGAGCACCCCGGAGACAATGCGGCATTCTTTGCAGAACTTGACGCAATGATGAATCAGCCGCCTCTGCCCCCCGTCAAGCTTTATGACGGACAGCCTGATGCTGCTGGGGCAAATTCTGAGAAACAGCAGCGCAACCTCATAACCGAGTTGCTCGACCTCGCCCACAAAGCTTACAATGGGCTCAGGAACGAGCCGCTTGGAGCGATGTATATAAATGATGCCGCAACGCCTGCAGCCGAGGATGTAAACATTTTGGATGTTTTAAAGCTTATCCCCCAAGCGGTTGCCTCCCCCGTGCTGAACATCATGGACGACCCATTGGGCAGCTTGGCAAATGCCGGCGACTATGTTCTGCTGCTGACGTACTGCTCTTACATGTTTTCAAATTATTCAACATCAAAGCCGGAATCGGTCGGAAAGACCCTGAGTAGTCTTAACGAAGCAGATTTTGACAAGAACCTAAACGGCGTCCCAATGAGCCCTAAGGCAAATTATTTCTACCAGTCAGAGCTGGAGTACCTTTACAATGGCAGCGACAATGCCTCAACGAACTTGAGTGCAGTAACAAGGCTCTTGCTATTAGTCCGGCTTGTGTGCAATTACATTAAAGTGTTCAGTGTGCCGGAGGTCACAGCTATCGTCACAAGCATCAAAGCGGCCTTTGCGTGGGCGCCTCCGCTAGCAGTTATATTGGGAGAGCTGGCGCGCGCCGCATTTGTTGCTGCCGAATCGGTTGTCGACGTTGCAGCGCTCCGCTCAGGGCACAGGGTCCCATTGTTTAAGAATACCGCAGCAGGGCAGTGGATATGCACGCCGCGCGGCGTGCTGGCCGCCGCAACCAGAGTGATTTCTGACGGAAGCGTTGATGGGAGCGGTTTTAATGACGAGAAAGGGTTTTCATACATCGGCTACATGATGTTTTTCTTCTTGACAAGGGCAGTGTTCTATACAGGCAGTGACGGAAATGCGGCGACAGAGCTGGCAAGGCGTGCGGGCAATCTTATCGAATGGAACATTGTCAATTTTGAGAGTGGGAGCACTGCCGACGAGGGTATGATGGCGGAAGCCCTGGCACGCCCGAACAGGTTCGAGCTTGCTAAGATGAAAACAGATTTCAGCTTGACGACTGCAGTAGACCTGCGCATGCTGTTTCTGTCGATGGCCTTTGCTCAAAACTTCTCAGATTCGAGGGGGATAGGGATGCCTCTCGCAATGCCGATTAGGGTTACGGAGCACAGGGGATATTAGGCGATTGACCGTTGACAGTTAGCAGGAATTGTTTGCTCATTGGGGGGGATATTTATGTGTGATGATGAGAAAGGGTATATTGTTGTTGAGACGGTCTGTGCGTTTATTCCTTTTGTTTTGCTTGTTGTTTCGATTTTGAGCTTAGTGAATATCGTGACGCTTCAAGCTCGTGTGCATTATGCGCTTACTCAGACTGCAAAGACCATGTCGGTGTACAATTACATGCTGGAAGTGACAGGTATAGCAAATGACCTGACCGCCCTAGCCGACAAAGCTGATAAAGCGCCAAAAGCTGCAAACGAATTGCGGGATGGGGTAAATGCGGTGCTCAGCGGGATTGAGTCGCTCTCTTCTATAGGCGAGGCGCTAGGTCTCTTGCATAGTGCGGACGAGGCTGCCGTAGGAGATCCGCGAGCGGTGATCTCGCAACTATTGGGCATTGAGAGATTCAATCTCCAAGGCCAGGCATTTAACCTCTTGGTGCGCCCATTGACTATGAGGTATCTGAAAAATGGCGACATGATGGGAGAAGAATACCTGCGTAGCGTGCGGGTCGTAGGTGCGGGGGCAGGGCTTGATTTTGCCCGCTCGGAGCTATTGGATAAAGACGGCAATGTTAGGCTAACAGTGGAATATGAGGTTGAATACACATTTGGAGCTCTGCCGCTCCCCTTCAGCCCGACTCTCCGCATAACACAGACTGCCGTGACAAAGGCATGGCTAAACGGCAGCGGAAGGGGGTATTGGTGATGAACGTTTTATCGAAAGGAAAAATGGTTTCGACGCTCCCATACATAGGCTTGCCGATTTTGGGGATTGCCTTGCTGCTGCTTAAAGCGGGGAGAACAGAGGCGTTTGTGCTAGTCTGGCATGAGTTGCTGATTGCCTTTGGGTACTTTGCAGCAGTCCTCGATTTAAAGGCAAGAAAAGTGCCTAACATGCTTGTCTTAGCGATGCTTGCGGCTTGGCTTCTGACTATGACCTCGAAGCTTCTCTTTGACACAGGGCCGGCAGTTGCACTTCTTTCGGACTCGGCGCTGGGGTTTGCGATTGGCGGCGGGATGTTCCTGCTTGTATATGTGCTCAGCCGCAAGGGGTTGGGCGGGGGCGATGTGAAATTCATGGCCGCATCAGGGCTGTTCTTGGGGCTTGGGGGGACAATATCCAGCATTTTTATTGGTACGGTTTTAGCGGCGCTGGTCGGATTAGGGCTTATTTTGCTCAAAAGGATTGGGAGAAAAGACCCTATTCCGCTTGTGCCCTTCTTGTATGCAGGGATACTGGTAACTGTTTTTATGCAATAAATGGAGGTGTCCAATTGAAAAAGCGTGTTCGAATTTTAATCGGAGCCGGGTGCGCACTGCTCCTGCTGACATCTTGGATAGTCACAATCAGCGCCCGCTCGACAGCCGAGAAGCAAATAGTTCTTATCACCCAAGCTGCCGAGCTAATAAATGATGGGATATACATCCGCGCAGTGCCGCTTCTAGAAGAGGCTGCCGGATACAACGCCAGGCATACTTTGGCGGCTGAAGCTTGGCTTAAGCTGGCTTATCGGGCACTTATTGATAATAGGGGGTTCAACCGAAGATACATATCGCTGCTAGAAAGTCAAATGAGCAGGCGGGACGCCGAAGCTGACG
Organism: Oscillospiraceae bacterium; assembly: GCA_009787995.1. Lineage (GTDB taxonomy): Bacteria > Bacillota > Clostridia > Oscillospirales > Oscillospiraceae > WRMH01. The sequence goes on along the minus strand of WQSH01000014.1, from coordinate 30,445 downwards.
TCTTTGCTGAGGCGGCAAACCACTTCCTGAGCAGGTCTAGAGTGCCCGAGGCGCTGGCCACCCTTAGGGCAGGGATTACTAAAACGGGATGCAGCAATCTTGCCGCCATGTATGAGAACCATAGATATGCCTTTGAATCAATACGCACGTCCTATGAATATGTATCAGAAATATACAACGGCACAGTCCAGGTACAACGAGATGGGCTCTGGGGAATAGCAAGGGCAAACGGCGTCGCGCTAATACCCAGCGAGTATGAAAAAGTCAGCACATTTAGTTCTGACAGAGCCATCGTAATCAAGGATGGCGAGATTTTTGCGGTAGACAGGGGCAATAATCGCATTGCCTTGCTCCGGGAACGCGCAGAGGACATAGGCAATTTTACCGACAGCCGCATCTCCTTGCTCATTGAAGGAAGCTGGCGTCGTGCAAATGGGGATTTTCAGGTTGGGAATGCCGAGTTTGAACAACTGGGGACATACTCAGGGGGCTATGCGGCAGCCAAGATAGGCGGAAGATGGGGAGTGATTGACCGTGGGACGAATTGGCTCGTACCGCCGGAATATGATGGGGTCATAATGGATGGGCTTGGCCGCAGCTATGCCCAAGGCGCTATCTTTGTGGTGAGCGGGGATGAAGTTTTCATGATTTTTGACGGACAGAAAATCGGAGGCCCTTATGAGGATGCCCGTCCTTTTTCAAGGGAGGGGTATGCTGCGGCAAAAAGAAATGGAAAGTGGGGATTCATAGACACAAATGGGGTGGAGGTGATAGGTTTTGTATTTGACGACGCTCTATCCTTCGGGCAGCATCTGGCGGCTGTCAAGGTTGGAGAGAGTTGGGGCTACATAAGCAGATATGGGCAAATTGTAATAGAACCACAATTTGCAGCAGCAAGGAGTTTTTCAAATGGAAGCGCTCCGGTGCTGACAGAGCGCGGATGGCAAATTATCACATTGCTTGAATACAAATAGGAGGACGATAGCATGAGTTACCACATCGAATATAAAAATGACATTTTGACAGGCGCAACGCTGATAATAAGGATTCCCGGGGATGAACTAGACAAAAAAGCGCTATATACAATCCAAGCCGACAAACCGCCCTTTATATTACCGTTCCGATATGTATGCATAGATGGAGAAGTGGAGCTTATCTATCAGATTGGGTTGTATTGCAAATTGCAATACCTGACGGGCAGCCGCCAGCCTGATGAGTATGCGGAGCTTTGGAGCAGCGTTCTCAGCCCCTTATCAGATTGCGGGGACTGGTTCATGCGGCCATACTCGTTCCTGCTGGACGCAGAGCATCTATATTATGACAAAGAGAAGCGGAGCATCAACTACATATACATCCCATCAAAAACCGACATATCCTGCCACAGCCAGCTCAGGGAACTTGCCGCAGACATTTCAAAACTGATTTCAGTCGAAGACGCACATTTGGAAAACAAAGTCTTGCGCGCAATTATGAAAAGGTTTGACCCAAATGATTTGTTGCAGATACTAAAGCTGACAGTTGGCGGGGGAATCAAGAACGCAGATAAAGAGGTGGGTGTTTCGAAGTGCGAAGAGTTTGGCGCGCAAAAGCTTGAAGGCACCGCCAATAGTGGGCTGATTCTTGCTCAAGCCGCCGCTCCAATTGCAGCGCAGAGCGCACAGGTGTCAGCACAGGCAAAAGAGACTGCAATCAAGCCGCACGAAAGCCGGTCTTATGACATGGGGGATGTAGTCATCGACATTTCGGAAAAAGAATCGCAGCCTAAGAAAAGGAAAGCAAAAGCTAAGGAAAAGAAAGCAAAAGCTAATAAAAAAGCATCAAAGGGGAGCAGTAGGTTTGGAGGGCTGTTTAGCAAAAAAAAAGTCGTTGAGCCGCCTGAAGGCATGCATCCGGATGCTGTCGGAGCTATGCATATCGAAGAGCCGCTTTTGCTCACCGAATCGGGGGCAGGCACGCCGGGGAACAACGAATTCCGGAGTTCTGAAATTGTGAGCTTTGATGCGGCGCCAACAATAGAGGCGATACCGGAAAATAGCTATGCTACAGAGAATGTTGCTGTAAGTGCCAGTTGCACAAGGCTGTATAGCATCGGGCGCCCGCATTTTCCCATAGCCATTGATGTTTGTATTGAAGAAGGCCAGGTTTTCACCATAGGGAGATATGACGCATCTGTCGGCAGGCCTCAGTCAAACTTTGAATTTGACAGGGACACAAAGGCGGTTAGCCGTCGTCACGCCGCAATTGAGAGAGACAAAAGGGGCTACAGTATCATTGACTTGGCATCGAGTGCCGGAACATTTATCAATGATGAAAAAATTCTCTCGAACACGCCATGCAAGCTGGCAAGCGGAGATCGCATTTCTTTCGGAAATTCCGGAGCGGATTACGTTTGGGAGGCGTAAGGGGCAATAGCTCTAATGCCAGGAACTTAGATGGGGGTGAGATTAACGTGCAAATTGCAGAAAGCATAGCATGCCTTGGATCGCAACTAAATAGCACTGTCCGTATTGAATCCTTGCTAGGTTCGGGCGGCAGCGGCATTGTCTACAAAGCTTGGCACAAACGCCTGCATAAGTATGTGGCAGTGAAGGCGCTTAGAAACTCCGAGGCGGCAGACATTGAAATAAAGCGCAATGAGGTCGAGGCGCTGAAAAACATCAAATGTCCCTTTGTCCCCCAGGTCTATGATTTCTTGTCAGATGGCAACCGGTGCTATACTATTCTCGATTTCATCGAGGGTGAGAGTTTGGACAAGCGGCTTGCGCAGTGTAAAAGGTTTGCAGAAGCTAATGTGATAGAGTGGTACAAGCAGCTTGCAGCGGCTCTTGTGGTCATGCATAAGCAAGATGTTTGCCACTGCGACATAAAGCCTGCGAATATAGTGCTGACCCCGAATGGGGATGTGTGCTTGATAGATTTTAATGCCGCATTCGTCAGAGGAAGCAGGCTAAACCTGTGCAGCCGCAGCAATGGCTATGCTTCGCCGGAGCAATCGGAGCTTTTCAGACGGTGCGAAAATGCAAAAGAGGTGCGCAACGCGGCAAAGCCTCCCCAAAAGGGTGCAAGCCTTACACAGTCTTGCGTAGAGACGCAGCTTTTAGAGTGCGACAGTAAAACAGAGCTAACTAATACAATCCGGCGATCAGGCAAACTAAGCTTGCATCCTCTTTCAATAAACACAGAACTGCCGGACACAACGCTGCGCGTCGACTGGAAGCGCTCCGACATATACAGCCTGGGTGCGGCAATGCTCCATTTATTGACAGGCGAGCATCCTGCTGGGCGTTTACACGACCTCATGCGCAATGGGGGGCTTTCCGCAGGCATCGCAGGCATAATTGAAAAATCGGTGCAAAAAGAGCCTGCTAAAAGATACAAAAGCTCAGAGCAGCTGATGTCAGCGTTACTGAGCTTTTAGAGTAAAAATCTGGCGTGTTAGCCTCTGTGGAATGGAGATATCCCGCCTAGTCTTCCTCATCGCCCCAAGGAGGGATGGCTAGGGGTGCGTTCTTATCGCGTTTAAGCAGCATAAAGGGAACTGCATGTAAGGCAACATATAAGCCTATTGAGCCGAGGCCGATTCTCATCTCATCGCGCGGGGTGAGAGAAGCGAGGCCCATTGCCAAGCCACCTACAACTATCATGATTGCAATCCAAGCATACTTCTGCCTGGCATATCGCTGTACCTCCCACGCTTCCAAAGGGTCGGTAAAGGCAATCAGGCCAAACATAGCCGACAAGACCCCCAGCATCGTAAACATAATGCCCTGTATGGTGTTGCCGTAGTGTATTGCGCCAATAATCATCAGGACTCCCGAGAACACTTGCCCGACTCCAAAAACATATTTACCGCGCATAGCTGTCTCTCCTATTCAATTTATTTCCCGAGTGATTTGTAGATTGTACATCATTAATGCAGCAAGGTCAAGCATTTGAGGGCACCTTACCCCAATTAAATGCGTAAAAACGGTTTCGTTCTTCAGTGCCTGCTATCTGTCCGGCATTGAGAAGTCTGCACATCCTCTACGCTCGGTCAGTTCCGTAGCAGTAGCCGGAATTCCCTCTCTACGATGAGCGTACAGGCTTCTCAGTGCCTACTACTAGGTTTTCTTGGCTGGCACTTAATAGTAGCTAAAAACGCAGCTTTACGGGCTGAGCGTTGCTTTAACGCTCATATTGTGGAACTTTACCTTCTGCCGCCGAAACCGCCACCGAAGCCGCCGCCGCCGCCAAAGCCTCCGCCCCCTCGACCTCCGAAGCCACCGCCACCTCCGCCGAAGCCGCCAAAGCCTCCCCTGCTGCCGCCACCGAAACCTCCGCCGGGAGGGCGTCCGCCCGGGCCGCGCCCGCGAGGCCCGCCCGGGCCTCCGCCCCAGCCACCGCCGCCCCAGCCGCCGCGCCCGCGAGGGCCGCCGCGCCAATGGGCGTTATGCCACATACGGTGCGGTCGCATGCCCATGATAAACCACCAATGATAGGTGGGCATAGGAAGCCCCATGTGCATATGGTACTGTCTGAACCTAGCCCTATCGGCGCCAACAGACGAAACTATGGCGATAACGACTATAAAAGCAACTAAGAAAAACGGTATAATCATTGAGAAAATCGCCATCTGTTCGTATGCGCGCTGAACCTGGAGAAAGAAATCCTCTTGTGGGTAGTACCTCCCGATTTGCTCTATGCCGTAATATGAAGCAAACCACGAAAAAAGCACCTCGCAAATATTGCGGACGGCTGTGTCGAAGTTGCCATTATCGACCTCCGGCCAAAAATAAGTGTTTAGGGTGTTATTGATTCTGCTATTGTTCCAAATGCCGCTGATGCCTGCCCCGGGTATCAGCCCACCCCTTCGCTCTTCCGTCGCCAAAAGCAGCAGCATGCCGTTATTGTGCTCTGCGCTGCCAACCTGCCAGTCGTTGAATAGCCGCATGGCAAACTCATCCGCATACATGCCATCCAGATACTGAACCGTGACGACAATGACCTGTGCGCCCTGCCCTCTCTCCATCAAATCGACATTTGCTGAAATAATGTCGCTTCGGGTGGCCTCGGTCAGCACGCCTGCCATATCATTGACAAAAAACTCTTCGCTACGCTCCACTATCGCAAGCGCTCCGGGCATAGCGATAAGCGCAAGAAACAAAATGGCTAAGATGCTAGTAAACAGTTTTTTCAAAACATACCCTCCAATCCTTTCGGAGGCTTCACGCAAGCCCCCGCCTCATATCCATGGTTCCTATCCTGATAAGCCACACCCTAGCTAAGTGGCGGCACGTGGAAAAAGTATGGCCGGCTTGCCGATAGGAAGCTGCTGATTTGCCTTAAAATAGGGCTTTGAGCCGATAGCCGCTCTTCGGCGGCACCATTATAGCGAGAATTGCCAATTGCAATAAATGCCCCGTTAATTGTGGACAAATGCTGCGCCATAGCCTCCCTATCCCGCTCGGTTAGCTCCGCAGTCTCTGAAGCATCCCGCAAATTAGCGGCGCTGTCTCTTAGTGCGCGTGCCGCAGATTCCTTTTGCGCAATGCTACCCGCAGCCAAGAGCTGTCGTCTTGCAGACATAAGCTCATCCGCTATGCCTGACAACCCGGGGTAGCCCTCCATAATCGGCACAAGCCCCAGCGTGGCATTTGAGATGTTCACCAGATGCGAGTATATGCCCGGCTGGGTAAAGCCCTGGTCATCGAGAAACACCCCGTCGAAAAACATAGCCTCAATATCCTGCGAAACGCGGCTTGCGCTATTATACACGCCAAACAAAGTAGCGGCAATGATTACAACAACGGACACCAGCGCCGCAAAGCCCCTGTTCTTTAGCAGTTTCATCGAAAAACCCCGCACTCTCCAAAACTAAGCGCCAAGCGCCCCTACCTATTGTCCCTAATTTCAAGCAGCTTTTGCTTCAGCTCGCCCTCAATGCGCCCCAGCTCGACTTCGGCAGAGCGGCGGCGCTGTGAACCCTCGCTTTGTATAGACCGCACTTCCTCGAGCGTCTCGATTAGGCGCTGGTTTGTATTTGCAAGGGTTTCCATATCGACGACCCCGCGCTCTGACTCCTTTGCAATCTCAATCGTGCCCATTTTTAATTGCTCTGCATTTTTCGTGAGCAGCTCATTGGTCATATTCGTCACCTCGCGCTGTGCCTCCATAGCCTTTTGCGCATTGTGCATGCCCAGCGCAAGGACCATCTGACTTTTCCACAGCGGGATTGTGTTTACGATGGATGTCTGGATTTTCTCAATCATCAGCGTGTCATTGTTTTGGACAAGCCGGATTTGCGGAGCCATTTGAATCGATACCATGCGTGTGAGCTCGAGGTCGTACAGCTTCTTTTCAAAGCGGTTAATCATATTTGCATAGTCGTTTGCCGCTTGCGCATCCTCCGGAGTGCCACTCTCAGCCGCTTTTTTCTGGAGCTTTGGGAGTTCGATACTCATGCATTCCTCAAGCTTTTGCTTGCCTGCGATGATATACATGGTTAGTTCCTTAAAATACGCCTGATTGACGTCATACATCTTGTCAAGCATCGCCACATCCTTGAGCAAAATCACCTGGTGCTTCTCAAGCATTTCGGAAATCCTGTCCACATTTGTAGAAACCTTGGCATATTCGGCCCTGAGCGCCGCTATGCGATTGCGAACCCTCCTCTTTATTCCCAAGAGCCCTTTTTTCTCGTCCCCGGTCCCCGAAAAGCCCCTGAGTTCGACAACCAAGCTTGAGAGCATGTTGCCGACCTCGCCCATGTCCTTCGTTCGTACATTCTTGAGCGTGTTTTCCGAAAAATTGGCAATATTCCGTTGCGAGGCCGCACCGTAGGTAAGCACTGCATTCGTGTCGGTTATGTCGATTTTAGCGGCAAAATCGAGGACAACCTTCTGCTCCTCCTCGCTGAGCTGACTAATATCGAGCTGGGCAGCCGAGTCTGCCGTTTTCACCTCAAGCGCATCCTCGGCAGGAAGCGTGGGAGCCTTTGGAGCATTTGTGCCGTTTGGGTCAAGCGTAAGGCTTGGGACATATTCCATAGCGCTAACATCCTGCATAAGTAAATCTCCTTTTTCATTTATTTGGGAACACGCTTCTAGCGTATACGAAATAACTAGTGTTTAGAGCAAGCCGTCCCTCTTTAGGATAGTTTCCAAAACATCAATATCGGTTTCAATATCCAATGCCCTATCGGCAAAGAGCGAATCAAAAAATTTCTTATAACTAGACAAAATTGCGTCAAGAGCCGAATCTATTTGCTTGAGCGTACCCATTATATTTTCGCCGCCCGAACCGCTTTTGCCGAACCTGTCGTAGGTGTGAAGCAGCTTTATAGTCGTTGGGAGATAATAGTCGGCAAAGCGCCTAACCTGTTTGTACACGCCCGGTTCATAAAGCAGCTTCTTAAAAATGCTATCTGTGACAGGGATTATTTCATCAAGCTTGAGCCGCACATCCTCGTCCGGAATCGATTCGCGCAGCCTGCTCATTTCTGAAACAGCCTTTTCGCCTTCGGCAAGAAGGGCGTCTATTTTTTCATCGCCCGTGCGCTCGGGCTCTTCAGGAACTTCTATGAGCTCGACCTTGCCGGGGAAAATTAAGGTCAAAACTGCATATGCGAGCACTCCGGAACAGGCCAGGACGACAAGGTGCCAAGTGCGGAACAGGGGGAAAATCAAGCAGTATAAAGCCCAAAGCACTGCGACGCCGTAGATGGGAATTACAGATTTTCTCTTAATTTCAATCATTTGAGCCTCTCCGAATATTAAATGTGTTGACCATTATATACTATTGGTATATTATAATCAAGTGAAGTGAGCGCCGTAGCTGAATTTATTCTGCTATGGTTGAGCGGACGCAGATTACATCGGACATATTTATATATGACTAAACTCATATGTTTTCGTTGATTCTTCATGAATGAGCGCTACGTTCGAAAAAACGCTGGAGATACAAGTGATAAAGGTTGCCCCATCTATACTTTCAGCAGATTATACAAAGCTTGGCGAAGAAATAAATAGCGTTAAAAGTGCGGACTACCTCCATTTCGATGTTATGGATGGAGTTTTTGTTTCGAATCTAACTATAGGGCTGCCCGTACTTGAGTCCGTCCGCAGAATCACGGAAATGACACTCGATGTACACCTTATGATAACGTCACCGGCGCGATTCACAGCAAGATTTGCAAGAGCAGGCGCCGACATCGTGGTGTTCCATGTCGAGGCAGAGACACCGGAAAATATTTCCGCAGCTATAGATGAGATTCATGCCCTAGGCAAAAGAGCGGGCCTTTCCATCAAGCCAGGTACGCCTGCTGAGAAGCTATTTCCATATATCGATAAGCTTGACATGGCGCTTGTAATGACAGTTGAGCCGGGTTTTGGTGGGCAAAAATTCATTCCGGAAGCCCTGCCAAAAATAGCGCAGCTGCGCAAGACTATTACTAGCCGCGCGCTGAAGTGTGACATTGAGGTAGACGGCGGCATAAATGTCGAAACGGCAAAGCTATGTGCGGATGCCGGTGCAAATGTCCTCGTAGCGGGGAGTGATATTTTCGGCAGAACAGACAGGGCGGCGAGAATAGCGGAACTCCGCAAGGTTTGTGCGCACTGACAAAAGAGGTAATATGGACTTTTTCCCATCTGCATTAGAAAATTTAATCGACAAATTTGCGACCTTACCGGGTATTGGGCGTAAAACAGCGCAGAGGCTTGCGTTTTTTATTATCTCGCTGCCCAATGGTGAGGCAGAGGCTTTTGCAGATGCGGTGACAGCTGCCAAAGGCAGCGTCCGCTGCTGCTCCATTTGCCTCAACCTCACGGATGGCGAGCTTTGCGCAGTCTGCCAAAATGAGCGCAGGGACACTGGCGTGATATGCGTAGTCTCAGACCCAAAGGGTGTGCTGGCCATCGAGCGTTCGCATGAATTCAACGGCAGGTACCACGTCCTGCATGGCGTAATTTCCCCTATGAACAATGTAGGCCCGGATGACATCAAGGTCAAAGAGCTAATATCCCGAATTGCGGATGGGGGCATTGATGAAGTCATCATGGCGACAAATCCTGACACAGAGGGAGAGACGACAGCGAGATATGTCTCGCGCCTGCTTAAGCCTTTTGAGATAAAGGTAACCCGGCTGGCGTATGGGATACCTGTCGGCGGAAGTCTCGAGTTTGCCGACGACGCAACCCTGATGCGGGCGCTAGAGGGGCGAATGGAGATATGAAGACAGGTGGCGATTCGGTTGTCTTCAGAAATTTATTATCAAGGACAAGCTCGTGTGTCCTTCAAAACACGAGTAACAACAAAGTAAAAGGAGTACAAATATCTCATGGCTGAAAAATTGAAAATTATCGCTCTTGGCGGCCTCAACGAGGTCGGCAAAAATCTCACAGTGTTCGAATATGGTGCGGACATCATAGTGGTGGACTGTGGACTGGGCTTTCCCGACGATGACATGTACGGTGTCGATATCGTCATACCCGACGTGACATATCTCGTCAAAAACCACTCGAAAATACGCGGGATCGTGCTTACACATGGGCATGAGGATCATATCGGGGCGCTGCCATATGTGATGCGAAACATAGATGCGCCAGTTTATGCAACCCCGCTGACAGCCGGGCTGACTGAGCTGAAGCTGTCAGAACACGGGCTGCTCGACAAGACTGAGCTTGTAATAAAAAAGCCGGGCGAAACGATTTCGCTTGGGTGCTTCAAAGTAGAGCTCATACACGTAAATCACAGCATCCCAGATGCAGTGGCACTTGCAATTAGGACCCCAGTCGGCATGATAATCCATACAAGCGATTTCAAAATAGACACAACGCCTGTTTCCGGTGGTATGATAAACATTGCACGGTTTGGCGAACTTGGCAACAAAGGTGTGCTTGCGCTGTTGTCAGACTCAACAAATGTTGAGAGGCAGGGCTACTCGCATTCCGAGCGAAATGTGGGGAAAAGGTTAGACGAGCTCTTCGATGGATGCATGCAGCGGATTATAGTTACAACTTTCGCTTCAAATGTCCACCGAGTCCAGCAAGTTATTGACTGCGCTGCAAAGCATGGCAGGAGAGTGGCCGTTACGGGGCGGAGCATGGAAAACGCAATGCGCGTGTCCACGGAGCTGGAATGTGTCAAGATTCCCGAAGGTCTCTTGGTGGAGCTAAGCCAAATAAAGAGCCTGCCTCCTGAAAAAATTGTCATAATAACAACCGGGAGCCAGGGAGAACCTATGAGCGCACTATACCGCATGGCCTTTGCGGGCCATCGGCAAATTGAAATAAAATCGGGGGACAGGGTCATTATTTCCTCGTCTGCCGTGCCCGGCAATGAGCGGATGGTAAGCCGAGTAATTGACGAACTGTTCCGCAGGGGCGCAGAGGTAATGTATGACAGAATCTCTGACCTTCATGTTTCGGGTCACGCATATCAGGAAGAACTAAAGATGATGATTGCCCTGACCAAGCCTAAATTCTTTTTGCCAGTCCATGGGGAATACAGGCACTTGAGCACACACGCAAACCTAGCTAAGCAAATGGGAATCTTGCCGAAGAACATTATGATTCCCGATATTGGCAAGGTTGTCGAGCTGTCGGGCAAAAGCATCAGCAGAAACGGTACCGTCCCATCGGGCAGGGTTTTAGTTGATGGAACCGGCGTCGGGGACGTGGGAGCCGTGGTACTTAGGGATAGAAAGCATTTGGCGCAGGATGGCATGCTTGTCGTTATAGTAAACCTTTCGAGCGAGGACGGAAGCTTGGTTTCAAGCCCGGATATACTTACGAGGGGGTTCATTTACGTCAAGGAATCGGAAGAGCTGATGCGAGAGTTAAAAGAGGTGGTCATGAACACGATTGACCAATCTTTATCGGAAAACGTCACCGATTGGACTGCGCTCAAAGGCTCAATCAAACGCTCGCTGTCGGAGCGCTTATACAAAAAAACGAAGCGCAACCCGATGATATTGACGGTTATAACGGAAATTTAGACAATCGACAGCCAGGGAGGCGGGATGCGCCTCCCCTGTCTTTGTGAGGTCTTTATGAATATTCAGATTTTTGGTAAATCCAAGTGCTTTGATACTAAGAAGGCTGAGCGATATTTTAAGGAGCGGCGGGTCAAGTTTCAACGGATTGACTTGGCCCGGTATGGCATGAGCCAGGGGGAATTTTCAAGTGTCAAAAATGCCGTTGGACTAGCTGCTATGGTCGATGATAAGGCAAATGGTGCAGAAATCCTTGCGTACTTGGCTTATGATGCTGACAAAGAGGGCAAACTCCTTGAAAATCCTGCGCTCATCAAAACGCCGATAGTCCGAAATGGGAAAAAAGCTACCATAGGATTCTGCCCTGAAATATGGAAGGAGTGGTCATAGCAATGCCGGATATCATGGCTCTTGGCGCAAATGAGATGCGCAAGCAATATCATATAGACATCTCGCCGGGGCAGGTGGGAGAATATGCCATTTTGCCCGGAGACCCCGGCAGGGTGGAGGAAATTGCAAAAAAATTAAGCAACCCCATTTTTGTTGCAGAAAAAAGGGAATATCGGACATTTACAGGCGAGATAGCAGGCAAGACAGTCTGTGTCATGTCCACCGGAATTGGGGGGCCGTCCGCAGCAATTGCCATTGAGGAGCTTATAAAGTGTGGCGTGCACACTTTTATCCGAGTCGGTACCTGCGGTGGGATGCAGTCAGATGTCCTTCCGGGGGATTTAGTCATTGCGGCAGCTGCAATTCGCGCCGAGGGCACAAGCAATGAATACCTGCCCTTCGGCTATCCGGCGTGCGCCAGTATAGATGTGACAGTGGCGCTCCAAAAAAGCGCCGAAGCCGCCGGGCTGCGCTTTCACACCGGGGTCGTCCACAGTAAGGATAATTTTTATGGGCAGACAGAACCGGATAGCATGCCGGTCGCCGAGCGCTTAAAGGACAGTTGGAACACTTACATCCGCGCGGGTTGCCTTGCGTCCGAAATGGAGGCCGCTTCGCTTTTTTCGGTAGGGCTTGTCCGGCGAGCAAGGGTGGGGTGCGTGCTAACCGCCGTCTGGAATCCCGAGCTCCACAAAGCAGGGGTCAGCCAATCCCAATATTTGAGCAACGAGCGTGCAATCGCCTGTGCAATAGGTGCGATTGAGGCGCTGCTACCGCAAAGAAAGTGACTATTTTGCCCTCTCCCGGCAACAAGCGCAGGGGGGGTGTGCGCTCTAGTCCGTTACAGCGTAAGCCCTAACGGGGCTTCCGTCGCCGTTTTCAAACTTCAGCGGCACGGCGCTGAAGTAAAAGCGCTTGCCAATTAAAGGCTTCAAATTAATTAGCGACTCGACTATGCCGATGTCCCGCCCAAGGATATCCCGGTGAATCGGGCCGCCAAAATCCAGAGATGGCAAATCCATGCCAATCCCATTGATGCTAAACAAGCCCAGAAGAAATCCCGTATTGAGCGCAAATTCAGGATACTCAAAATATTCAGTAGTCCCGACCTTATCTTCCCAACCTGTGTGAAAAATGACAATATCTCCAGCCCTTATGAGCTCCTTGTTCTCCTTCAAGGTGTCGGAAAAGTCCAGCAATTCCCCCGCCTTGACACCAGGAACGTCCAGGCAAACGGCCGGGCCAGAGTATTTTTTCAAATCAATTTCGGCAGTGGATTTCCCACCGTCAATAAAATGCAGTGGGGTATCCGCATGAGTGCCCAAATGCGTGCTCATAGAGACATAGTTGACCTGCACCTGGTTTTCAAGATGAGTAGCCAAGGGCGACCATTTTAAATAAGGGTCACCTCCGGGCAAAAATGGCAAAGTCTTTTCGTTTAAAGTAATAGTCAAATCATGAATCATTCCAAAACGTCCCCCCATCGTCAATTTAGAGCATTCTCAAAAATATCGCGGATTAGATCCTTGCTTGCAACGCCCGAATGCACCTTAGCCTCGTCGACATAATAAGCGGGGACAAGGTCGTAATCATATTTATCAGAAATCTCGGGCTGCAAATCCTCGTCAACTTTCTCGATAGAGAGAGACCTGTACTCAGGCTTCTCAGCAAACAACTCGTCCATCCAGGCCAAAGCCCTCTTGCAGTGCGGGCACCGTGCCAACACAAACATCTTAATTTTTTTCAAAAAAAGTCCCCCCAAATATTTGTTTGATAAAGAATTCGGCATAAAGGGCGCCGAGTGCGACGGCAAAATTTTAGTTAAGGTTGGGCGACAGCCCATATCAGAATACCACATTCGAGTCAGCTTTGCCACTTTTTGTTGGTGTAAACTATTGGTTTTCCAAGCTTCTCAGAGCATTTCGGGAAATGCAATGGTGGCGGTAGGTTGAGACGACACCCCTAAGCCAAAATTCACATTAAGCGAGAAAAGGCGGATTTTAGAGCGGGCGAATGCCGAGATAGCGAGCATGCCGATACTCTCTCAAAAAACAACAGAGGTAATTATTTGAAGGGGTGCTGCTCGAATGCTTATGCCGTACAGAAGCGGCTTGGCAATTTTTAACAGATATGCTCCAAAAATGAGCAAGAAATTTTCCGCTTTTTGGCGAAAACTTTCTCGTTTATATATTGTCTACACACTGCCGTTTTGGTATACTGTCGAAATACAATGAGACAGCGTTGCGGAAGGGTGTGTTTTGGTAGATGAGGTTTAGGGATTGGGTGGTTGGCGGCTTTGACAGGAACACGGCTGTAGATTTTTGCCGACATGGAATCAACCCGCTGGTATCCGTTTTTCTTGCCTCAAGAGGCACGCAACATATTGATCAGGTCCATGAAATCCTCGGCGATGTCGGGTTCGAGATTTTCGACCCTTACTTGCTTAAAGATATGGACAAGGCAGTTGCTAGAATACGCGAGTCTTTGGACAAGTGCGAGCGCATAGCGGTTTATGGTGATTACGATGTGGATGGGATGACCTCTTGCGTAGTGCTGGCGCGCTGGTTGCATTCGCAGGGGGCAGATTTTGAAATATACATCCCCAGCCGGTTTGGCGAGGGGTATGGGCTGAATAATAAGGCCGTGGACACGCTGAAATCAAGGGGCATCGAACTTATTATCACAGTCGATTGCGGAATAACGGCCATTGAGGAAGTGGACTATGCAAAGTCGCTTGGTATAGCAATGGTAATCACCGACCATCATGAATGCAGGGACGAGCTGCCTCAGGCGGATGCTGTAATTGACCCAAAAAGGCCGGACTGCGGCTATCCAAACAAATGTCTCGCAGGTGTTGGCGTCGCCTTTAAGCTGGTTTGCGCTCTTGAGAGGGAGCATGGGCTAGACGAGCTGCTGCGCCTATACAGCGACCTCGTTGCCGTGGGCACCATTGCGGATGTTATGCCCGTGGTTGGGGAAAATCGCGAATTAATCAAGCGCGGGCTATTTTTCTTGAACAAGTCCCCTCGTCCAGGGCTTTTGCGGTTGCTGGGCGAGGTGAGCGTGGAGTTGGGGAAAGTGACAGCGTCTACGGTGGGCTTTACGCTCGCCCCCAGGCTCAACGCAGCTGGCAGAATGGGTCAAGCAGGGCTTTCGCTAGACCTTTTGCTTACAGAATGCTGCGAGGAAGCCAATACAATCGCAGCGCAGCTGTGCAAGCTTAATATGCAGAGGCGCGACTTAGAAGGCGAGATTTTTGAAGAGGCTATGGCAATGCTGGAAGAAGCACCGCCAGAAGGACCTATAATACTTGCCCGCAAAGGCTGGTATCAGGGGGTTACCGGAATTGTTGCCGCAAAAATGGCTGAGCGGCACCGTACCCCTTCCATTATCATCAGCATTGATGAAGATGGGCTTGGGCGCGGCTCGTGCCGCAGCTTTGGTTCATTCGCTATCTTTGACGCTTTGCGCTCCTGTGCCGACCTCCTCGGCAATTTCGGCGGGCACGAGATGGCTGCCGGGCTGTCCATCAATGAAGGAAACATAGCTGAACTGCGGCGGCGCATGACGGAAATATATTTAGATAACATAGAAAAAACCCCCTCCTCTGAGCTCAAGCTGGATTTTGAGGTGGAAAAGCCCGAATTGCTGACGGTTCAAAACATCCAAGCCTTGGAGAGGCTGGAGCCCTTTGGCAATGGCAACCCTTCCCCCACCTTGTGCATGAGGGGAGCTGAAATTTCCTCGACCCAATCAATCGGGTCAGGAAAGCATACGCGGCTTAGGCTTGAAAAATCAGGCAAGAGCCTGGATTGCATTTTCTTTTCGATGCCGTCGGAGGACTTGGGGGTTAGTGTAGGGTCGGTTGTAGATGCGGCTTTCGAGCCGCAGGTTAATGAATTTAGGGGTCGCAGCAGCGTGCAGTTGCACTTGATTGACATAAGGCCAACTACCATATAATTACCCGAGGCAGGGGGTGTATCGGACAGGAGGCGTGACGAGGCGTGCAGAGCGTTGAACGAAAGTGGGAAGCGAGGCTTAATGTGGCTCACGACGACAAAATGGATGACGTAATTGAAAAATATCTTAACTTAGAAGATGTCGTACTGGAAAGCCATCCCGGCGCAGATATGAGCCGCATCCGGGCCGCCTTTGAATTTGCCAGAAACGCCCACGGGCCGCAATTGCGCGAGGATGGAACAGAGTATATTACGCACCCTCTTGCTTCTGCCGAAATCATTGCAGAAATCGGCTTGGACGAGGATTCCCTATGTGCGGCGCTGCTCCATGACTGCATCGAGGACACCGATGTCACGTTTGAGGATATAAAGAAGCATTTCGGCGCAGATGTCGCCCAGATTGTGGATGGAGTCACAAAGCTCTCGCGCGTCAACTACACAAGCAAAGAAGAGGAGCAGATGGACAACCTGCGTAAGATGCTCATAGCAATGGCGCAGGATATTAGGGTTATTCTCATCAAAATTGCAGACAGGCTGCATAATCTAAGGACGCTTGAACATGTATCCGAGGAGCGTCAGCGGGCAAAGGCTCTTGAAACTATGGAAATGTATGCGCCGATTGCCCATAGGCTTGGGATGCAAAAAATAAAGTGGGAGATGGAAGATTTATCCATACGATATTTGGATCCCGCAGGGTGCAAAGTGATTACCGACGATTTAGAAGTTCGCCACGCTGAGGACGAGAGCTTCTTCCGCAGGGTGCAGACCAAAATAACTGAGCGCCTGAGCGAGCATGGCATCGAATGTGCCGTCAACGGCAGGATTAAGCATATTTATAGCATTTACAGAAAAATGTACGGTGATAACAAAGTGCTCTCCGAAGTGCTGGATCTTTACGCATTTCGCGTAATTGTCAACGACATCACAGATTGCTACAATGTCCTAGGCTATATCCATGACATGTACCGCCCGATTCTGGGCACATTTAAAGATTATATCGGCACGCCGAAACCAAATATGTATCAAAGCCTTCATACCACCGTCATTGGTAGTGAGGGCTTGCCTTTTGAAGTTCAAATCCGCACATGGGATATGCACCAAACTGCGGAATACGGCATCGCTGCGCATTGGAAGTACAAAGAGGGCAAGGGCGGAAAGGTCGCAGACGAAGAGAAATTCGCTTGGGTCAGGCGTTTGCTGGAATCGCAGCAAGACAGCGATGCACAAGATTTCCTTCAGGCGCTCAAGATCGATATGTTTGCCGACGAGGTCTTTGTCTTTACCCCAAGCGGCGATGTCATAAACCTTCCGGCAGGCTCGACGCCTATCGATTTTGCGTATAGCATTCACTCAGAGGTAGGAAACAAAATGACCGGCGCGATTGTCAATGGGCGGCTGGTTCCATATGCGCATATCCTGACAAATGGAGACATTGTCAATATTCACACCTCAAACTCGGCAAAGGGGCCGAGCCGTGACTGGCTGGATATTATCCGTAGCTCCGAGGCGAGGAATAAGATACGCCAATGGTTTAAAAAGGAAAAACGCGAGGAAAATATAATCCATGGCAAAATGTCATTTGAAGCAGAGTTGCGCCATGCGAATATCTCGCAGGAGGAAGCTACGAGCGAAGATGTTATTTCAAAAGTGCTCATCCGCACGTCATTTAATTCAATGGAGGACATGTATTCCGCAATCGGGTATGGTGGAATTTCTGCGCAAAAGGTTGTAAATAAAGTTCGCGATTGCCTGCGGGCGGCTGAAAGGACTAAGAAAAAGGACACTCTCCTGTCAAGGCTCGAAAAGAAAGAAGCAGTACAGGCAAAGGGCGTTCTTGGCGTTACGGTCGAGGGCTTGGACAATTGCCTTGTAAAGTTTGCGAAATGCTGCTCTCCAGTTCCGGGGGACCCTGTTATTGGATTTATTACCCGGGGCTTTGGAGTGTCCGTGCACAGGCAGGATTGTGCAAATTATATCAAAGCTGAAAAATCTGAGGGGGAGGCCGGCCGGTGGGTGCGCGTTGCTTGGGCAGATGCCGAGGGGCAGACTTACACGACGTCTATCCAAATTGAGGTTCGCGACAGGAAGGGGATAGTCGTTGATATCGCCACCGTGTTAAATGTGCTAAACGTGAAGATGTCGTCCTTTACCGCGCGAGACTCCAGTAGCGGCAATGCTTTTGTTTCGATTGACATCAGCGTGAAAAGCAGGGATGAGCTTATTTCAGCTATGGCGAAAATAATGTCCGTGCCTGGAGTCACGGATGTGCGCAGGGGGGAAGGGTGATTTGCAACTGGCAATGGACAATTTATTTGGAGGTGTTTGTGCTTGTGAGGGCTGTTGTTACGCGGGTTTCTTCCGCTTCGGTAGAGATTGATGGAATCGTTACGGGAGAGATTGGAAAGGGTTTTTTGATATTGCTTGGCATTAAAAATGGGGATACTGAGGGGGAGGCTGTCCGGCTTGCCACCAAAATTTGTAATTTGCGGGTGTTTGGCGACGCTGATGGAAAAATGAATCTTGACCTAAAGGCTGCCGGGGGCAGCATTTTAGTGATTTCGCAATTTACGCTTTATGCTGATTGCAAGAGCAGGCGCCCGGGCTTTACTGAGGCGGCGAGGCCAGACACGGCAGTCCCGCTTTATGAGATTTTTATCGAAGAATGCAAGAAGGCGGGGCATATGGTTCAGACAGGCGAGTTTGGGGCTATGATGGATGTTGCCTCTGTCAACGATGGGCCGGTTACGATTATTTTTGATACGGAGAACCTATGATTGAGGGCATAGTTAATTCCATTGTTTTTTCTAATCCTGAAAATGGATATGCTGTTTTACGTTTGGATACTGTCGATGGGCTTGTTACTGCGGCGGGGAATGTCCCGGGAGTTTCGCCGGGGGAGAGGCTGATTCTTTCTGGGTCTTGGACGACGCATCCGCAATATGGCGAGCAGTTTAAAGTTGAATCCTTTGAAATGAGGCCGCCAAGCAGCACAGACGAGATTTTCCGTTATTTGGTTTCCGGCGCTATAAAGAATATCGGGCCGTCAAAAGCCCGGGAAATAGTCGAAAAATTCGGTAGAGAGGCGCTTGAGGTAATTGAAAACAATCCTGATAAGCTGTCTTTGATTAAAGGCATATCGCTTCGCAGCGCCCGCCAAATCGGGGAAGGCTACCGGCGCCAAGCCGGACTTCGCAGGCTTATCGATTTTTTTGGACAATATGGAGTAAAGCCCATTGTTGCCACGCGCGTGTTTAAGGATTATGGTGATGGTGCTGTGGAAGCGGTCAGGGACAACCCCTATATTATCGCCGCTGATTTTTATGGTGCAGATTTTGCAGAGGCTGACGCGATTGCGCTTAATTTAGGATTTGAAAGCGACTGCCCCGAGCGGGTGTCCGCTGCGCTTGTGTTCGAGCTTGTGCACAATTTGAGCAATGGGCATACGTTTATTCCAAAGGATAAACTTTCTGCTGCAACCGTGCAGCTTATTGGCGCAGGATTTGATGCGATTTGCGATGCGCTTGATACATTATGCGAGTGTGGAGACGTCGTTGTTGAGGAAATCGCAGGGGTGGAAGCCTGCTACCTTAGGCACATGCACGATGCTGAGCATTATATCGCACTGAGGCTTTCGGAGATGATTCAAATGGGCGGAGATGACAGCAGCGCTCCAGAAGGGTTGTCCACAGTTTCAATAGAAGGCATAATTTCCGACATTGAGCAGAGTGATGGTATAAAATTTGCTAAGAAGCAGCGGGAGGCACTTGATATTGCTGCCCATTATGGCGTTATGGCGCTCACCGGGGGGCCGGGCACTGGAAAAACGACTACCGTGCACGGCATTTTGATGCTATTTGATGCATTGGGGCTTGAAACCGTTTTGTGCGCGCCAACGGGGAGAGCTGCAAAGCGGCTGTCGGAAGCATGTAGGCGCGAGGCGGCCACTATCCATCGCCTCTTGGGAGCAAGCCCGCGCGACGAGGGCGAGCTCGTTTTTGACCACAATGAGGAAAACCCATTAAATGCTGATGCTGTGATTGTAGATGAATCCTCAATGCTAGATATTTTGCTCATGCGCTCACTGCTCGCGGCGATGAAGCATGGCAGCCGCCTAATTATGGTTGGCGATGCTGATCAATTGCCGCCTGTGGGGCCCGGAAATGTTTTTTCCGATGCTCTGAGAAGCGGGGTTGTTCCTACGATTGTTTTGTCAGAAATATTTAGGCAGGCTGCCGATAGTGGAATTGTACGGTGCGCGCACATAGTAAATAGCGGAGCTATGCCCGATTTGTCTGAGAAATATACCGATTTGTTTTTTATGCGGCGCAAGTCCGAGGAACAGCTTGCGGAGACGGTTGCAGAGCTTTATGGGCAGAGGCTTCCCCAAAATATGGGGATTGAACCCTCGCTTATTCAAGTGCTCTCGCCAACAAGGAAGGGTTCGGCGGGAACCCTTATGCTCAATGAGAGGCTGCGGGAAGCCGTTAATCCGCAAAATGCAGCCAAAAAGGAAAAACAGTCGGGTGATTTTGTGTTTCGGGTTGGTGATAAAGTGATGCAAATCAGAAACAATTATGATATAATTTGGAAGACACACGATGGGCAATTAGAAGGTATGGGCATTTTTAACGGAGACGTCGGGGTTGTGAGGGATATCGACCACGATGAGGAAACGTTGACTGTCGGTTTTGACGACAAGCTGGTCACTTATTTGTTTGAACAGCTGCCTGAACTTGAGCCTGCCTTTGCTATGACAGTCCATAAATCGCAGGGCAGCGAATATCATGCGGTTATCCTTGCGATGACTTCTGCCGCTCCGCCACTTCTGACCCGCGGGGTGCTTTATACCGCAATGAGCCGGGCAAAGAGCCTGCTTGTCATTGTTGGGACTCAGGAGATTATGTCGCAAATGGTCAGCAATGACAGAAAGCTCAGACGCTATAGCGGGTTGAGGGCAAGGCTGGTTCGAAATTAAGAATAAGAATGTGATTTCCCAATTGACGCCCTATTTTTTAAGTCAGAGCAAGCAAGTCGGCCAGTAGCAAATTTCAATTCCGTATTCACAACTCTTAATTTCCCCGGAGGTTGCATTATGGGTTTTTTCTCTTCACTTTTGGATCTCCTATTTCCTCCAAGATGCGTATTTTGTGGGAGGGTGCTTAATAGCGGCGACGAAGGATGGTGCAGCAGGTGCATGGAGTCGCTGCCATTTACCAACGATTGCGGAAGGCAGAGCGGGGAGTTCTACGAATTTTGCATATCTCCCCTTTATTATGGCAGCTCCGTGAGAAAGTCCATACTCCGTTATAAATTCAGGGGGGTTTCGGCATATGCTGAAATATATGGCAAGCTTCTCGCAGACTGTATAAAAAGCTGCCCTGATATGAAGTATGATATAATCTCATGGGTTCCGCTTAGCGGCAAGCGCAAGCGTTCGCGCGGGTATGATCAGGCGATGTTGCTCGCCCTTGCGACGGCGCTTGAGCTTAATGATGTCGCTGCCCAAACGCTTATAAAGCCACACGATGTTCAAGCTCAATCGGAGCTGGGCGACAGGTCTGAGCGTAGCGCAAATATAGACGGCGCTTATGAGGTTTTTGATTCGGAGCTCATCGTGGGCAAAACGGTGCTGCTTATCGACGACGTAGTCACGACCGGATCGACTTTGTCTGAGTGCGCCAAGGTACTGCGGTCTGCGGGGGCAACCAATGTTGTCTGTGCCGCTTTGGCGCGAGGAGAATAGATAATGATTTTAGGCAGAGATATCGGCATTGACCTTGGGACAACTTCCGTCCTCATATCCACTAGGGGTAAGGGTGTTATTATGCGTGAGCCTGCTGTTGTCGCAATGGATCGAAATACAGGGAGACTTCTAAATGTCGGAATGGCCGCACAGCGCATGCTGGGAAGGACTCCGGGAAACATTGTCGCAATCCGCCCTATGAGCGGCGGGGCTATTTCCGATTATGACATGACAGAGCGTATGCTCAAAGAGTTTGTCCGAAAGGCGTTGTCGTTCTCTCTGCTCAAGCCAAGGATAATAATTTCTATCCCATCTGGCATTACGGAGGTTGAGGAGCGCGCTGTAATTGACGCAGGCGTCGCTGCCGGGGCGCGCAAGGTTTACCTTATGGAAGCGCCGCTTGCTGCCGCTATTGGTGCGGGGCTCGAGATAACGAAGCCGGATGGGCATATGGTCATAGATATCGGAGGGGGCACGACCGATGTTGCAGTGCTATCGCTATCTGGCGTTGTGCAGTCGGAATCAATAAAGGCCGGAGGCGAGGCTTTTGATGATGCGCTAATTAAATATATAAAACGCAAGCATGATGTTCTTATTGGGGAGACAACGGCAGAGGAAGTCAAAAAAGGAATTGGTTGCGTGTTTCCAAGGCCCGAGTCTGTTGCGGTCGAGGTTAAGGGGCGTTGCCTGCACACGGGGCTTCCCAAGGTCGTGGCTGTAAGCACGACCGATATACTTGAAGCGTTCCAAGAGCTTACCGAACGCATCGTCGAGGCTGTGCATAGCGTGCTTGAGAGCACCCCTCCGGAGCTGGTTTCGGATATTTCTGCCAATGGGATTATCATGACGGGAGGGAATTGTTTGCTTTGGGGATTTGACAAGCTTATATCGAGCAGGACCAATATTGCGACGCACACTGCCGACGATGCCGACTTGTGCGTGGCAAACGGCCTTGGCAAAGCCCTTAACTGGATTGGAGACATGACAGAGGGCACAATAAATTTGGCACGGCGCAAGCAAATGAGAATTTAAATAAATTTTAAGGAGGATTATTTCACGCAATGGCTAAGAAGCAATTTAAATCGGAGTCAAAAAGGCTGCTGGACCTGATGGTCAACTCAATCTACACTCATAAGGAAATTTTTTTGCGCGAGCTTATATCGAACGCCTCTGACGCAATCGACAAGCTTTGTTATATCTCGCTGACCGACGATAAGGTCGGATTGTCTCGCGAGGATTTTAAGATTACAATCAAAGCAGACAAGGAAAACAGGACGCTCACTATCAGCGACAATGGCGTTGGGATGACAGCCAAGGAACTTGAGGCAAACCTCGGCGTTATTGCAAAGAGCGGTTCACTGCAGTTTAAACAAGACATGGAGGATAAGCCCGAGGATATTGACATAATCGGGCAATTCGGCGTTGGCTTTTACTCCGCCTTTATGGTTGCCTCACGAGTGACCGTGACTTCGCGCGCATACGGTGAGGATGGGGCGAACAAGTGGGTTTCAGAAGGTTCAGATGGTTACACGCTAGAGCCCTTTGAATGTCCGCACGAGGGCGCAGGAACGGAAATTGTCATCGAACTTAAAGAAGACGTCGAAGATGAAAAATACAGTGACTATCTTGCGGAGCATAAGCTGCAATCTTTAATCAAAAAATACTCTGACTATGTACACTGGCCGATTTTTATGGATGTCACAAAGAGTCGCCAAGTTGAGACTGATGAACTTGACGACGATGGCAACAAGAAAAAAACTTGGGAAGATTATACCGAAACTGATGTTATAAATAGCCGTATACCGATTTGGCAGCGCCCGAAGAGCGAGGTCACGGATGAAGATTGCGCTGAGTTTTATAAGGAAAAATTCTTTGACCACACCGAGCCTACTACGGTAATCCGTGTTTCGGCAGAGGGTCTGGTCAGCTACCAGGCGATGTTGTTCATCCCGGCGGCCCAGCCATATGACTATTTTTCAAGGGAGTACAAGGCTGGCTTGCAGCTGTACTCGTCGGGCATAATGATAATGGAGCACTGCGCCGATTTGCTGCCTGAGCACTTCCGTTTTGTGCGGGGCATAGTAGAGTCACCTGATTTTTCTTTGAATATTTCGCGCGAAATGCTCCAGCACGACCGCCAGCTGAAGGTCATAGCGACCAATATCGAGAAAAAGGTCAAGGCTGAACTGAAAAAGCTAATGGACGAAGATATTGAAAAATACGAAACGTTTTACAAGGCCTTTGGAATTCAGCTCAAGTATGGTATCGCAAATGGCTTCGGAATGAACCGGGACATGCTCGCCGATCTCATCATGTTCTATTCGTCAAAGGCAGGAAAACTTATCCCGCTTACCGAGTATGTCAAAAATATGCCGGAGGAGCAAAAGTACATTTACTACGCCAGTGGCGATAATGCCGCATTGCTAGACAAGCTGCCGCAGGCGGAGCAGGTGCGCGAGAAGGGTTATGAGATTTTCTACCTCACTGAAGAAATCGACGAGTTTGTTATCCGCATGCTCAGGAATTTCGAGGAGAAGGAGTTCCGCTCCGTCAATGACGAGGAACTCGGGCTTGAGAGTGACGAGGATAAGAAGGAAACCGAGCGCCAGGAAACCGAGAACAAAGACCTCCTGGAGTTTGTAAAAGAGTCGCTTGACGGCAAAATCGCAAGCGCTCGGCTGTCCCAAAAATTGAAGTCCCACCCTTGCTGCCTTGCTGCGCAGGGCGAAATCAGTCTTGAAATGGAGAAGTACTTCAAGGCGATGCAAGGCCGCCAGGAGGGAATGCCAGGCGATATGCGAGCAGAGCGGGTGCTGGAGTTAAATGCAGGGCATTCGTCCTTTGCTGCGCTGAAGAGTGCGTTTGAGAGCGACAAGGAAAAAGCAGCCAAGTACGCAAAGGTTCTATATGGGCAGGCCTTGCTGATGGCAAGCGTGCCGCTGGAGGATCCGGCTGAGTTCTCAAGTCTTGTCGGCGAGCTGCTGTTCGGTTAATGGTTCTATTTTATTACGCTTGAGGGCCTGCGCATTTAGCCCTGCCTGCCGATAAACTTTGCCGCAGTGTATGCCGTGCTTGTGGCATAGAGGATATTTGCCGCTTTCCGGCATTCGCCTACCATGTGGAAAACCTCGGCGCACTGGTTGAAACTCACGGCTTCCTCTTGGAGGGGGGTCATACCCGTTGCCAGAACTACGGTGTCGGCATCAAAAAATGCATCCCCCTCTGGGCCTTGGCACTTTACGCCTTTGGAGCTTATCTCTACCGCCTTCATATTGAAATGCACAGGGATGGAGCTGCGCGCAATTGCGTCAGATACCGCCATGCCATGTGTGCTATTGCCTCCAGTATTGAGCGCTCCGAGTATTTCCACGACCTCTACCTCGGTGCCATACACTTCTTTGAGATAAATCGCCAGCTCAGTGCCGGCAAGCCCGGCACCAAGAACCACCGCCTTGCCCTGAACAAGCGAGGGCTTGGAAAATATATCGGCGGCATGGTAGACGTTCCCACCGTCCACCCCTGGGATGTCCGGCGTGATGGGGTTTGAGCCTATTGCGGCGATAATGACGTCCGGTCGCTCACCTTTTGCATAATCAGGAGTGACCTCAACGCACAGCCTGAGGTCTATAGAAGATTTATTTATTAGCTCGCGTTGCTGCAAGATATATCCGTGCAGGTTCTTTTTAAAAGGTACTTTAGCCTCGCATAGGATGCGCCCGCCGAGCTCCTCGCTCTTTTCGCACAGGATTACGTCGTGACCATTGCGAAACGCAGTTAGAGCCGCTTGCATTCCGGCTATGCCGCCGCCAATAACAAGGACGCGCTGCTTTTTTGGCTCAGGTAGGGCATAGTAAACCTCCCTTTCTCGGCTTATTTCCGGATTTATGGAACAGACTAGGTCGCCATGCCCA
The DNA here is from genome assembly GCA_009787995.1 of Oscillospiraceae bacterium. Taxonomy (GTDB): domain Bacteria; phylum Bacillota; class Clostridia; order Oscillospirales; family Oscillospiraceae; genus WRMH01. The sequence continues at coordinate 5,470 of WQSH01000014.1, read as the reverse complement.
ACGCCTTCAGCGAAGCAGCTCAGGCAGCGCATGCACTTGCGTACATCCTCCGGACGCCCGCGCCGGATTTTGTTAGGCAGGTCGGGGTCGCAAACTAACGCCCTTGCCATATAGACTATATCTGCTTTGCCCGAGGCGAGGATGTCTTCCATGAGGTATGGGTCAGTCAGTCCTCCCACGGCGCCGACGAGGGATTTTTTTACATGCTTTTTTATTTCTGCGGCGTATTCAACATTTCTGCCATCCGGGAAGAACATGCCCAGGTGCGTGCGTGAGAATGACTCCGGCTCAAACCGGCTGACATCGCCGACGGACACATGTATGATATCGGCATGCCCGTCGAGCTGCTCAGCGATGCGACAACCCTCGTCAATGCCGTAACCGCCCGGCAATATTTCAGTGCCGCTTATGCGGATTTCGACAGGGAAATCTTGTCCACAAACCTTTTTTATTTCACTAATTGCTGCAACTGCAAAGCGGCACCTGTTTTCCGGGCTTCCGCCCCATTTGTCTGTCCTTGTGTTAAAAATCGGAGACATGAATTGCTGAAGCCCGAAGCCGTGCGCCCCGTGCAGCACGACCATGTCAAAGCCCGCATTTTTTGCGGCTGCGGCTGCATTTGCAAATCCATTTATGACTTCAAGTATGCGCTCTTCGGGCATTGCGGCAACCTTTTGCCCAGTTGGCATCGTCATGTCCACCGGCCCCCATGCCGGCTCATTGAGTTTTGCCCCACTCATGTAAAAGCGGGAGTAAATACCTGCAAAGCAGAGCTCCAGTGCTGCGACTGAACCATGCCGTTTTATGGCACTTGCAAGGCGGGCGTAATTGTAGTTGTTCATCCTTGTGATTTCGCGCGGGTACCGCCCCTCCTGATAATCAGATGGATCGGTGTCTACTTCGCCATAAGCGATCATTGCGACGCCGCCCATCGCTTTTCTCTCATGGTACATTACTGCGTCAATGGCAGGCTGCCCGTCGGCGATTATATCGGCTGAGCTTATCGGTGCGCTGAACATCCTATTGCGGAACATAACGTTTCCGATTTTGAGCGGGGATAGCAGGTGCGGGAATGTTTCAAATGCGTTAACCATGTCCAATCCTCCAAGTTGTAGTATTTTAGTGTAATCGTTGTGCCACAGGCGCAAAGTATCGAAGTGGCATATGCATTTTGATCATCATACCATGTTTTTGTGGACAATGCACGTTTTGCATTGCATGGGGCAGCTCTAAATTATGAAAAACGTTAGCGGCATAAATAATTGATATGGCGAAACCTTCGTGAATATGATACACTGCACGTATGAAAAACACCTGCATCTGTAGGTAACCGAGTGAGGGGGGAGCGCAATGACGGATTTTGGTTTATTGTCTCAGGATATTGGGCGCAGCAATGTGAGTGGTATGGATAGTTATGAGCCATCGGAGGAATATCGCAGGCTTTGCAGGAAGGCTGCGGCTGAGGGCATTGTCATGCTCAAAAATGATGGGGTTTTGCCTCTGGGAGCTGAGGCCGTCTCAGTTTTTGGACGTATACAATTGGACTATTTTTACGTGGGCAGTGGGTCAGGCGGTGATGTCAACCCTCCTTACCTGGTAAGCCTAATGCAGGGCTTTGAAAACAATTCCAAACTCAATTGCAACAAGGAGCTGGCTGAGGTATATGCCAAGTGGTGCGGGCAAAACCCAGCAAATACCACCAAGGAATGGGGGAAATGGGCAAGGAATCAGCCGGAGATGCCGCTGTCCGAAAGCGTTATAAAAGCCGCCAAAGCCAAAAGCGGCACCGCTGTGATTGTTATAGGCCGCTGTGCGGGTGAAGACAGGGACAGCCTGCTTAGCGAGGGCAGCTTCTATCTTACAAAAGCAGAGGAGGACATGCTTGACGCTGTAACTGATGCTTTTGACAAGGTCGTCCTGCTAATCAACAGCGGAAATATTATCGACTTCTCGTGGTATGAGAAGTATGGGCGTAAGCTGAACGCATTGCTTTATGTATGGCAGGGCGGCATGGAGAGTGGAAATGCCATTTGTGACGTTCTGTGCGGTGACGTAAACCCCTGCGGGAAACTGCCGACCGCAATAGCCAGAAAATACGAGGATTATCCGACATCGGGGAACTTTGGCAACAAAGAACACAATAATTATGTGGAAGATATTTTTGTCGGGTACAGGTATTTCGAAACCTTTACGAAGGACGCAGTGCTTTTCCCATATGGACATGGCCTGAGCTATACGAATTTTGAAATCTCATTGGACGGCGCAGTTATAGAAACAGGTGGGGACGTGTCGGTTAATGTTAGCGTTAAAAATGTTGGGGCATCAAGCGGCGCCGAGGTTGTTCAGGTGTATTGCAGCGCACCCCAAGGGGCTCTGGGAAAGCCGTCAAGGGTTTTGGTTGCATTTGGCAAAACTGCAAGCTTGGCTCCGGGCGCTCAGCAGACGGTAAAGCTTGAATTCCCAATCTATTTTATGACATCCTATGACGATTCCGGAAAGACTGGGCATAAATCTGCCTATGTTTTAGAGCAAGGCGAGTATGGAATATATATTGGAAGTTCCGTGCGCGCCGCCGAGAAGGCTGGCAAGCTTGATGTAGGCGAACTCACCGTTTACAGTCAGCTTGAGGAAGCTGCGGCACCTGTGCCGGAGAGCAAATTTATGAGGGTGGTTGCCAAGGAATCTCCTGACGGCAGCTTAGTGAAGGCCCTGGAGGATGTGCCGACACGGACTGTTCGGCTCAAGGAGCGTATACTCGCAGGCTTGCCGAAAGAAATACCGCCTACAGGCGACAAGGGATATGTGCTCTCGGATGTCGTATCGGGCAAGGTCGGTCTCGGGGAGTTCGTGGCACAGCTTAGTATCGAAGAGCTTGAGGGGCTTACCAGGGGGGACTATATTATGGGGAGCCCGTTAGGGGCGCCGGGCAATGCAGGAGCCTTTGGCGGGGTCACGGAAGCCTTGAGGAAAAAAGGCGTGTTGCCTGTCACTACCACCGATGGCCCTTCAGGAATACGGCTAACTGCGACCTGTTCGCTTCTCCCTTGCGGATTGGCACTGTCTTCGACTTGGGACACGGCCTTAGTGACAGAGCTTGCCACTCACTTGGGGGGAGAGCTTACCGAAAAGGGTTCGCATGTTTTGCTTGCGCCGGGCATGAATATTTTGCGAGACCCTCTTTGCGGGCGCAATTTTGAATACTATTCGGAAGACCCAATCCTGTCGGGCAAGATAGCTGCCGCAATGGTCATGGGGCTGCAAAAGCATGGGAGTTCCGCTTGTCCCAAACATTTTGTGGCCAACAACCAAGAAGAGCACCGGACTATCAATGACTCGCGTATCAGCGAGCGGGCTTTGCGTGAGGTTTATCTCAAGGGTTTCGAAATCTGCATAAAAGATGCAAAACCCAAAAACCTGATGACCTGCTATAATAAGATTAACGGTGTATGGGGGCATTACCATTATGAATTATGCACCACAGTGCTGCGCGGCGAGTGGGGGTATGAGGGCAATGTAGTCACGGACTGGTGGATGAGGCCGTCAGTGGACCCGGATTTCCCGGATGTTTTCAACGATGCCTATAGGGTAAGGGCGCAGGTGGATGTGCTGATGCCTGGTGCGGCAGACCATGTAGGCACCGGTGGCGATGGTTCTTTGCTTGAATCTTATGCTAAGGAAGACGGCATAAGCTTGGCAGAAATCCAAAGGTCTGCTATGAACAATCTGCGCTTCGTTTTGCATGTTGCCGGAAGCTCTCGGTGATTAATGGAAGTTTTAATATTTTTTGTGGCATTTTTGGAAAACTTAGGGTATAATCCCTTGGAGAGCTTCGGCCATAGGTTGTTTGGTTAACGAAAAGTAGACAGTGGGGAAGAAAAACAATGGAATCTATCAATCGGGACAATATGGCTGGGCGCCGTGTGCTTGCCAGCGTAGCCAATGCTATCGTGGGAAAGGACAATGTTATTTTGAGGGTGCTGCTTGCAATCTTGGCGCGCGGGCATATCCTCATCGAGGACATCCCCGGCGTGGGGAAAACTACACTCGCCATCGCTTTTTCGAAAGCCCTGAACTTGGACTACAACCGCGTTCAATTCACGCCGGACGTGCTGCCGTCTGACGTTACGGGTTTTTCGATATTCAATAAGGACACAGGGAAAATGGAATATACGCCGGGAGCGGTGCTTTGCAATCTGTTCTTGGCTGACGAGCTCAACCGAGCCACAAGCCGCACCCAGTCTGCCTTGCTTGAAGCCATGGAGGAGGGGCAGGTGACTGTAGATGGGGTTTCTTATCTGGTTCCCCAGCCGTTTATGGTCATAGCCACACAAAACCCTGTGGGTGCAGCGGGAACGCAGCTTTTGCCCGATTCGCAAATGGATCGATTTATGGTGCGCTTGTCGTTGGGTTATCCGGTTCACTCTGACGAGCTGACCTTGCTCCAACGCAAACAGGGCAACACTCTGCTCGACTTGGTTGAGCCTGTGCTTGCAAATGACGAGCTCGAGAATATGCGTTCCGAGGTTGATCAGGTGCATGTGGATCAGGTTCTTTTGGACTATATTGTCAAGCTTATCGGCGCGACTAGGCAACACCCAGACCTTCTCTTAGGCGCAAGCCCGCGTGCCTCCATAGCCCTGACAGCCATTTCTAAAGCATTGGCGTATTTGCAGGGGCGGGATTATGTTGTTCCTAAGGATATTTCCCCCTTGTTTCACGATACGCTATCGCATAGGCTTATTTTGCGGCCTGGCGCCGAAAACGAAAATATCACAGCAGCGAAGATTCTGGACGATGTGCTTGCGTCAGTCCAAGCTCCGCGCGTATAGACGCATATTATGGGCGTGAGGCGGATAATATATGCATGTGCTCTGGCAGGTTCGGCATTCTTTTTTGTGCTATACCCGCTTTGGTTCTCTTGGTATCTTTTTCTGCTGTTTTTGCTTTTGTTGCCGTTCGACCTGCTTATAAGCCTGCCTGGAATGCTTACCAGAAATATCACGATGTATTCACCGAATATACTTCAAAGCGGTGATGAGGGACTTGTAGTAATCACGACTCACCAAAAATCGCATCTCCCTGAATTTCCGGCCAGGTGCGTCAAGCTTTGGATTAAGGTTGCCGGCGACGATTTTACGATTTGGCGGAGATTTGTATTTGGTGCGAGTGGAGGTAGTCGGCAAGAGGTGTCCATTGACACATCGCGCACCGGGGTAACGGTTTTCGAAGTTAAGCGGCTATGGACGGTAAGCCTCATCGGGCTAGTATGTTTGCCTGCAAATGTCAACGTGAGTGCGTCCGTGTTGGTTTTGCCCCAGCCTGAAAAGCCGCCGTATACCGTGGCTTTGCCGCGAGGCGTTATTTTGCGGCCAAAACCGGGCGGCGGGTTTTCTGAGGATTATGATATGCGGCCATATCGTTTGGGGGATCCAATCAGAAGCGTCCATTGGAAGGTTTCTGCAAAATTTGA
>WQSH01000013.1 GCA_009787995.1 Oscillospiraceae bacterium | reverse complement strand
AATCGTCGCTATGGCATATGTTATAGGCAATGTCTCCGGATGCCATATCAACCCTGCAGTTTCGCTGGGGGCTCTCTTGGACAAGCGCATTGGCGGCAAAGATTTTGTGTGCTACGTGGTCGCTCAGGTTGTTGGGGCTATTTGCGGTGCGGCGTTGCTCTTTGCGGTTTCGTCGGTTTCAGGGATTGACTTAACGGGCGGCCTAGGCTCAAACGCCGTGGCAAATGCCGGCGGGGTTGGCGGGGGGCTTCTAGTCGAAATAATCCTGACGTTCATTTTCGTGCTGACAATCCTAGGTGTTACGGCAGATTCGTCCAAAGGTAGCGTCGCAGGGATTGTAATTGGCCTGACGCTCGTTTTCGTGCACATAGTCGGCATACCGCTTACGGGCACATCGGTAAACCCCGCCCGCAGCATAGGGCCGGCGCTTTTCGCAGGAGGGCAGGCACTTTCCGACCTCTGGGTGTTCATAGCAGGCCCGCTGGTAGGTGCAGTGCTGGCGGCTTGCGCATACAAACTTGTAGCGGCGGAGAAAAAGGCAAAATCCAAATAGCAAATGCATAGATTGCGCATGTTAGCTTTGCGCGGGGCAAGCGCCCGTGGTATAGTGGGGGGGCAGCTCATCGTGACAGGGAATATGTATTAAGGGGCAGTGCCTCTGATTGCGCTGTGGCGCAGAAGGAGTTATGGAATGGAAATAATTACCAGTTTACAAGCCTTGCGCGCAGCTTTGCCGGGAAAAGCGCAGTTGAAAATCGGCGTTTGGGGGGATTCGGTGTTTCAAGGCGTCGTGCTTGACGACTTCGCCGGGAAGTACCGCATATTAAAGGACAACGCCGTGAGCATGTGCTCTAGCGCCCTCCATGCCACTGTTGAGAATTTTTCGAGGTTCGGATGCACGGTGACAAAAGGCAAGCAGCGCCTGCTCCGGCATTTGGACAAGGGGAGGCCCTGCGATATCGCAGTTTTGGAATATGGCGGAAACGATTGCGATATGCCTTGGGCGGAAATTTCCGCCCAGCCCAACATTGAGCATTCCCCGAAAGTGCCGCTGAAGACGTTTTCAGAGCAGATTCAAGACATGATTGATGCGCTTGTGTCCCATGACATCGTTCCGCTACTCACGACACTGCCGCCGCTCCACCATGAGAGGTATTTAAACTGGATATGTCGTGATGGGCTTAGCCGGGAGAACATAATGCGGTTCTTGGGAGATGCGCACTATATCTACCGTCACCACGAGAGGTATTCGCTGGAGATTTCGCAGCTTGGCATGAAAAACAATTGCCGGGTAGTGGACATACGTTCAGCGTTTTTGGATTATAGCGACTATGCGCAGCTGCTCTGTGTCGATGGCATACACCCCAACGACAAGGGGCAGGCGCTAATCCGCGAGGCCTTTATGGATTTTGCAGATAAATATCTACCCGGCATGAGGTTGCAGCCGAGTATGTAGGAATTATTAAACTTGTAAGGAGAAAACAAATGACTGCTACATATAAGACAACAGGGACGTGCGCAAGAAAAATCGACATTGACGTTAAAGACAGGGCCATCGTGAAGGTAATCTTTGACGGCGGCTGTGAGGGCAACCTCAAGGGGATTTCGCAATTGGTAAAGGGCATGGATGCAAGCGAGGCAATAGGGCGCCTTGAAGGGATAAAATGCGGACAGCGGGGTACCTCTTGCCCTGACCAGCTGGCTAAGGCCCTGAAGGAAATGCTGTAGCCGATAGCATCACCGAGACTCCCTGTCTTCCCAAGGCCTTGTACCCTGTGACTTATAAACGTTCAGCCTTTGTCGTGCACCCCCAGAAAGTTGCTGACGAACATGCCTGCAATAATCACGACCCCGCCAAGGAATGTCAGGAGCGGGAAGGTTTCGTCCAGCCATAAATAGGCTAGGAGCGAAGCCGCAAAGGGGATCAAGTACAAAAAGACAGCAACGTGCGTCGTTTTCTCGGCCTTGGAAAGGGCAAAGCCCCAGCAGAGATAGCCCAGTGCCGCAGGGATTACGCCTAGGTATAAGACAATCAGGTTGACGTGTGTGGGGTTGCCGGGAAGTTCACGAATCATGCCGGGGATGAACACGAGCATGAAAATAGTCGCACCGATGATTGTGTAGGTCGTAGCCTCCAGGGCGGTATAGTTTTTAAGGAAGTTGCGTTGGATGATATTGTGTCCGCCTGTCGATAGAGCCGAGCCGAGTATAAGGATGATGCCAATGTTGAACGCAAACTCGGTCAGCTGGCTCACCATTATGATTATGAGCCCACAGAAGCTGACTCCCACGCCGACCCAGCAGAGGGGCTTGACGGTTTCTTTGAGGATTATCCGCGATAAAATCAGCGTATAAACCGGGGCGGAAGCTACAATGAAGCTCCCAACGCCTGCGACGACGGTGACTGCGCCAAGGTTGAAGAAGAACATATACAAGAACACGCCGACAAAGCCGCCGGCCAAAAACTTGAGGATGTCCTGCTTTCGAGGCAGTCTGATTTTCTTGAAGTAGCCAATCACAGCCAATGTCGCAGATGCTGATATAAACCGCATCAGCATCAGCGACATTGGCCCATAATATTCCAGCGCATATCTCGACGCAGGAAATGCCGAAGACCAAATCACGACAGCAAGCAGTGCCATCGCATAGGCCAGTGGCTTATTGGTTTTGCGGATATCCGAGCTCTCCATTTTGCATAAACTCCTTTGGCAAACAATGCTGCGCAGTATAATATCACACGATTGCCCCGGACGCAACCAGAGGAGCTGGCTTGCAGTACCGCTTGCATCATTCATGTTGCTCGTTTTTATAGTGTCGGCGGTTGTATTTTTCTATTGATTTGCCCCACTCTTGCTTTTTGCGCAGGTAATCGGCCCTTTTTTCCGAATAAGCCGATTCCCGTTGCATTGTGTAATAGCTCCTTAAGCGGGATACGGACAGTTCCCCATTTTCTATTGCCTCCAGCACTGCGCAGCCCGGTTCCGTTTCGTGGCGGCAGTCAGAAAAGCGGCACTTGGTTAGAAGCGCCTCTATGTCGGCATAGGTCTCGCTCAGTCCGTCGCTCGCCCCCCACATGCCGATGCTTCTCATGCCTGGCGTGTCCACTACCATCGCACCGGATGGAAGCATGAGAAGCTGGCGATGGGTGGTGGTGTGCCGCCCTCGGCTGTCGTCTTCCCTGATGTCCCCCACAGCCATGATCTCCTTGCCCATCAGCGCATTGAGCAGCGACGATTTGCCCACGCCGGACATGCCTAGGAAGACCACGGTTTTTTCCGGGGAAAGATACTCCATGATCCTATCGAGGCCAGTGCCGTCCAATGCGCAAATCGGTACAACGTCGATGTCTTGGGCGATGGCTTTTACTTGTGATACCATCATGTCGGCATCAGCCACAAGGTCGGCCTTGGTCAAAATGACGATTGGCGTAGCCCCGCTTTGGCGTGCCAGAACCAAGTATCGCTCGACTCTGCCCACACTGAAATCCCTGTTTAATGATGTCATGATGAACACATAGTCAATATTTGCGGCAACCGCCTGTTGCGTGCCGCCGTTTGGGTTAGGGTCGAGCCTGGCGAAGTATGTCCTCCTCGGCAGGGTTTCCACGATTTGGCAGTCGCCGCCTTCCACCTCTTTGATAAAGACGAAGTCTCCTACTGTGGGGAAAATCTGCGGCTCGGGGGAGTGATAGGCGCTGGTTTTCAGCCTGCCAAACGCTGTGCCCCGCTGCGACACCAGCTCATAGCGCTCCTTATGTGCCGCCGTAATGCGGGCGGGGAGCAGCCCGTCTGGTTGGGGCTGGGTTTCGGTATAGCCGTAGGTTTTTAAATCTAGCATTATTATAGACTCCTGTAAAATAAATTTTAAATTTCTAAGAAAACGCCGTGCAAACAGCAGCCTCGGTTTGAAGCTGCTGGCTTGCACGGCAAAATCAAAAAGAGTACGACCTCAATCGTACCCAGCTAATCAGCAGTATTGACGAAAGGTTGCGTTTGCGCATAATAAGCGTAGCAAAGGGGTGTTTCCCCCTGCAAATCAGAATGCGCCAATATTCGGTTTTAGGTCGAAATCACCTTTAATACTAACATATACATATCCTCCTCATGCAAGAGATTGTCCCAACGAGACTGGGGACAGTATAGGGCGTTGCGAGCCATTTGTCAAGAAAAAACTCAAATTTTCAGATTATCTACCATCTTTTGCTGGATGACTATTCAGTGCCAGCCAAGCCAGCCAAGAAAACCTAGGAGCAGGCATTGAGAAGCCTGTGCGCTCATCGTAGAGAGGGAATTCCGGCTACTGCTACGGAACTGACCGAGCGTAGAGGAGTGTACAGGCTTCTCAATGCCGGACAGATAGCAGGCACTGAATAGTTGCCTTTTGTTTGTAATTGCTCAGCACCCTTGTCATTTAAGCGCACAGCCGCAGCAGAGGCAAGGGTGCTGAGCAGCAAGCAGTTGACCAATTGTACGAGTCATATTATAATGCTCGTGGTAGCTCAAGAATATCTTTACAGAACAAGGAGAACAGAATTGAAACTAAGTGTGACAGGGCTGACAAAAAGTTTCGAAGACAAGCCCGTGCTGACGGAAGCGACGTACAACTTCGAAAAAGGCAAGATATATGGGCTCTTGGGCAGAAATGGTGCGGGAAAAACCACTATGTTCAACTGCTTCACGGGCAACCTTGCGCCCGATGGGGGCGCCGTCAATATGGAAATGGACGGCGAACCTGCGCGCCCTGCATCCTTTGACGACATAGGGTTCGTGTTTACACAAGCGCACCTTCCCGAATTTATGACGGGGCAGGAATTCCTGAAATTCTTTGTCGACATCAATGAAGGCAAGATTCAAGGGGAAGTTGACTTTGACAGTGCGTTTAAGCTGATTGACTTCTCCGAAGACGACAGACACAAGCTCATAAGGGAATACTCCCACGGCATGCAAAACAAACTCCAAATTCTGGCATTCTTGATTTTGCGGCCACCGGTAATACTGCTGGACGAGCCTCTCACTTCCTTTGACGTGGTCGTAGCCCTGCAAATCAAAAATTTGATAAAATCTATAAAGGACGAGCATATAATCATATTCTCGACTCACATCCTGCCACTGGCTCAAGACCTGTGCGACGAAATCGTTATATTGCACAATGGAAAGCTGTCGGAGCTGGATGCGGAAAAACTGCACGACAAGGACTTCGAAAACCGCATAATGGAAATGATGGCGGAGGAGACTGCCGATGTCTAGATTCATGCTGAGATTGATTCTGACCTCCTTTCATGTGCGCTTTACGGTTGCGTCGAACAGGATAATCAATTTCCTAAGAAGCATCCCGGGCGTAAAAAAGCTGTTTGGGCAAAATGCCTATGGCGAATATGGGCTCAAGCTAGTGTTCACCATACTCGGCGTTTTGTACGTAGTAAACAAGAAGATACTGATGCACCTGCTGTACATGGCTTTTCTGGTCTTTGCCGGAGCCGTGATTAACCAAGCCGTTATGCTCGGCGGGATTACAGCCCTGTTCACGGCGGACAACGTGTTTTATTCGATGACGGCACATGGCGTCATTACCCGGGCTGTGCTTATATGGCTTATTGTCAGCGTCGCCGGAGGCTTCACGGCGAGCATATCCGCAAGTCCCCTCAACTACAGAAATGATAAATTGATGCTGTACTATCTTCGCGCAAATCCCGCCGCATATGCAAAATCCCGCATCATCGTCGACCGTGTCTCAGAATTTTTCTTGTACATCCCATTTTTCCTCGTGGCATTCGCGCTGGCGGGCATAACACTTTGGGGTGTTTTGACGGTGGTTGTAGTGCTGACCGGCTGCCGATTAGCGGGCGAAGCCGTGAATCTATGGATGTTCCGCCGCTTCGGGAAGCATTTTGGGGATACGCTGTTTTCTATAGTGGGCACAATAGTAATTTATGCTCCGGCCTTTGTTATTCCATATTTTGTGCGCTACCCCAACCTGGAGGCGGTAATAACAAACCCATTGACTATTGCACTGTCCATACTGCTTGGAGTTGCAGCGCTTTTCTACATAAGAAATTATCCGCTTTTTGGAGAGCTGCTCCGAGCAAAAATAAGCCACTACGATGTGTATTATGCAAAAATGGAAACGATGAGCGCCAGCGAGCGCCTCGGAGTAAAGAAATGGGACAAATACATACAGAAGGATAACCTGCAAGATGACAAGCATAAGGGCAAAATGGGCTTTGCGTACCTTAATGCCATTTTCTTCGATCGACACAGGGTATTTTTTTTGAAGAAAATCGTCAGAAGGGTAGTGATTGCGCTTGCCCCCTTTGCGGCGGCGGCCCTGTTTGCGGCGTATGTGCGTGTCGTAGAGGGGACTTTGCCTGTTAGTTTCCTGATTGCCAATGGGCACTTTGAGGGGTTTGATTCCGCCGGAGACATACTGACGTCGTTGTTTTACCTTGCCCCTGTTTTGCTCTTTGTGGTTTCTATGGCGTCGATGAGCAGGGTGGTGACGGCTTCGATATTTTCCAACTGCGACGTGCAGATGCTGCACTATCCATATTACCGCATGAGGCAGACTATACTGGCGTCCTTCAAGTCCCGGCTGTCTGTTGTTGTTAAGTACAACCTAGTTGTGACGACAGCCTTTTCTCTTTCGATAATCGCAGCGCTGCTCATACTTTTCGGGGAAATGAACTTGGCATATGCAGGGGTGTTTTTTGTTTTGATGACGAGCATAGGCGTTTTCTTCGCATTTAACGATCTGTTCCTCTACTACGTGATTCAACCTTACGACAGCGCAGGGAATGCCAAGAGCATAGTTTTTTCGGTGGTAAACGGAGCAATTGGTATGGCGACGTGGATGCAAATGCAAAGGCAGTTTGCGTTTTTTACGTATTCCATATCGATAGTTGCAATCACGCTTGTGTACCTTGGCGCAGGGACGGTGCTGCTGCTTATTTTTGCGCCAAAAAATTTCAAGCTTAGATAACGTTATAAAGACTGGAGCGATTAATTAGTATGAATAAAAATATTTTTACCCCTGCGGATATCTTGCTTCCTGACGGAGCATCCATGGAAAAATGGGCCGTCGTCGCTTGCGACCAATTTTCCTCCGAGCGAGAATATTGGGAGCGGGTGAAAGCCAATGTCGGGGATGCGCCCTCGACCCTAAATCTCATAATTCCCGAGGCGTACTTGGAGGAAATTGACGAGGAAAGGGAAATCAAAAAAATCAGTAAGGCAATGACGGATTATCTGGACAGAGGCGCACTTGGCAAGGTCGGTGACTGCTTCGTATATGTTGAGCGGACACAGCCGGATGGACGTGTGCGCAAGGGTATAGTCGGGGCTTTGGATCTCGAGGCATATGACTTCTCCCGCACGGACACAGCAATAAGGGCAAGCGAGGGCACGGTTTTGGACAGGCTGCCTCCGCGTGTGCGCATCAGGCGTGCGGCAAGCTTGGAGCTGCCGCACATAATAACATTTATCGACGACTGCGAAGATTTAGTAATCGGACCGCTTTCCGCAATGGCGGGAAAACTGCCCATTCTGTACGATTTCGACCTGATGGAGGGCGGAGGGCATATCAAGGGGATGCGCGTCGATGGCGAAGCCGCCCGGGGCGTGATAGCGGCGGTCAGGGAGCTGCATAAAAAAGACGATATGCTGATGGTGATGGGCGACGGCAATCACTCGCTTGCTGCCGCCAAGGTCTACTGGGACGAGCTTAAGGGAAGCTTGTCCGAGGCGGAGAGGGAGGGGCATCCCGCCCGCCGCGCGCTGGTGGAGCTAAATAATGTATACGACGAGGCTATTGACTTTGAGGCGATTCACCGCGCGGCATTCGAAACCCGCCCGGACGAGTTTGTTGATGCGTTTAAAAAGGCTATGCGACAAGGGGACGACTACAAAATAACTTGGGTAGCAGGTGGGCGCAGCGGGGAAATTGGAGTTGCCGCCGATTGTATTGGCGATATGCTTTACGCGATGCAGGAGTTTCTAGATGAATTTGAGGGGGCCGGCAGATGCCGGGTTGACTATATCCATGGAGAATCTTCGGTGCGCAGGCTGTCTGAGGGGGAGGGCTGCGTGGGGCTAATACTGCCGGCAATGGAGAAGTCGGAGCTATTTGCGACTGTGGCGGCCCGGGGGGTATTTCCCAAAAAGAGTTTTTCTGTAGGGCATGCGCGGGACAAACGCTATTATCTGGAGTGCAGGGTGATTTAGCCGCCTGCATTCTTAGTTTTCCACGGGCTGTGTTAGGCGCAATTTTTGCGCAAAATAGTCCGTTTTGGTGTTGTAAACGCAGTTTAATAGTGCTATAATCAACGGACGCCCTGAAAATATTGAAAAAGGGGGGTTATATTTATGAAGAGAAATATGATTTATATGGTAATTATTTTTACCATAATATGGCTTGTTTTGAGAGAGGAATTTACGCTTGCCTCAGTGTTGATTGGATTTGCGGTCAGCACGGTCTGTGTGCTTTTTTGCAGGAAATTCCTCCCCTTAGAAAAAATTGCCGGAGTCAATTATTTTAAGTTTTTTATTTATATAATTTACTTGATTGGGCAGATGTATTTGGGTGCGATTTCTGCGATTAGGCTTGTAGTAAAAGGCGCAAAGGCTGATGTGGTCGAAATACGTACTGATATCACAAACGATTTTCTGAAAGTGATGCTTGCCAACTCAATTACGCTTGTGCCCGGCTCGGTCACGCTTGAAGTCCGGGGGGATAAGATTGTTGTTCTTTTGCTGCACGAAAAAACATGGGGATTGCTGGAGCTTGCTAATGCCAGCGATAAAGTAAAGGGCGGGCTAGAAGATAAGCTTCTCAAGGCGCAGAAGGAGGTTTGAATTACATGTATGTTATATGGATTTTGCTTGCGTTTATGCTCCTATACATCATTAGGACTGTGCAGGGGCCGACTGTTTGGGACAGGCTTCTCGGGATGAGCCTTATTTCTGTCAAGGTCATAATCCTGATAATAGCGATTGCGTCGATTTTCGACCGCGCATATATGCTGGACTATGCTATCATTTATGCGCTATTTGGGTTTATCAGCGTTATTTTTATAACCTTTTTCATTAAGGACCGCATGAGGGGGAATAAGTGATGGAACTGATTGGAAATATAGTAACAATCATAGGGCTTGCAGTAATGCTGACCGGCGTGGTGGGGCTTTATAAATTCAAGGATTTTTATCTTCGCCTGTTGGTGCTTGCGAAAATCGACACTGTAGGCGCTATCACCTTCATGATTGGGATTATAATCAGGCATGGGTTTAGCTCTTTCTCGCTTAAAGTGCTGCTTATAATGGTTCTTTTCATAATTTTGAACCCTCTGACGGCCCACATCCTAGCTCGTGCTGCTTATCAGAGCATTGAGGGGATAACCGAGGAACAGTATATCGAAGGGTACGACGACGGCCACGGCGGCAAGTAGTCGATTGAGGGGCAGAGCGTTATGATTTATGTACTTCTTGTTTTTTGGGTCACCAGCGCTATTTTAGCAATTCAGGCGCGAAAGCTTGTCAGGTTGATTGTATACCTAGCAATTTTTTCGACAATTTCTGCAATTTGCTTTTTTGTGCTGGGAGCGCCTGACGTTGCGATGGCTGAGGTTGCGGTAAGTTCGTTTTCGACGGTTTTTATGATTGTCTGCTTTGAAAAGTATTTTACTTTGGTGACGGAAGTGACCCCAGACCCGCCAAAGGAAAAAATTTTTTTAATGCGCTTTAGGAAGCTTGTGTTACCCATTGCTTTTACCGGTCTGCTCGCCGTCTTGTTTGTGTATTTCATTCCGGAGGGAGCGGCCAGCACCTATTTGAGGGATTTGTATCTCTCAAGGTTTATGTTTGAGGTGGGGGGAGAGAATGCCGTCACATCAATATATTTGGGATATAGGGTGTACGACACGCTTTTTGAAGCCCTGATGCTTCTGATTAGCGTGGTAGGCGTTGCGCATATGTCTTGGCGCAACGAGTCTGAGATAACCGATGAGCAGTTTGCGGGCGTGACGAAGTCTGATGCTGTGGATGTTTATACGATTCGCATAATTTGCCCTGCGATGCTGATTTTTGGAGTTTACCTTATCTTAAATGGGCATATCTCACCCGGTGGGGGGTTTCAAGGCGGCGTCGCCGTTGCGTCATTTTTTATTTGCAGGTACTTGATACACAATGTCTACGATGTGCGGTTTGGAAAGATTATGATTTTTGAGAAAATGACCTTCGCGGCCATTGTCGTACTTGCGGCGGTTTTTATTTTTTTCGGATTTTACGTCCAGTTTCCGCAGTTTCGCACCGCATATATGATTCTCATGAACCTATTGATAGCAATGAAGGTTTCGTTCGGATTTATCATTATCTTTTACAGATATATCGCCTTTGAGCGGAGGTAAGGAGCTATGAACTATGAAATTGTGGAAATCTTTGCTGTAGTTTTGTTTTTTGTCAGCCTGTTTGGCCTGATTACCAGCAAGGGCGTCATTAAAGGTATCGTTTCAATTATAATCATGGAGATATCTGTCGTCATGTTTTTTCTGAGCCTTGGCTTCCGAAGCGGCATTTTGCCTCCAATCGGAGGCGATGTGGGGCAGAATGCAGCCGACCCATTGCCTCAGGCGCTTATGATAACGGCTATTATAATAGGCGTCGCAGTGACGGCGGTCAACATGACAATGCTGATAGCCCTGTCCCGCCAGTTCAAAACCACTGAGTGGGATTTGCTAAAAAAAATGAAAATGGACGAATGACGACATACGTGAAGGAGTATAGCAAATGCTTCCATACTTTGTGATAGCCCCAATTTTTATAGCGGTTTTCTTATATGTGTTTTCGTCCGTGAGAGCGGCAAAAGTAGTTGCGATTGCGGCGCAGACAGTTTTCACAGGTTTTGCAGGGTATCTCTTTTTCCTTGTAAAGGCAGGGGAGATTGTTACAAGCATTGGAGCATATGAAAGTGTCATGGGGATTGTATTGAGGGCGGATACGCTATCTTCCGTGTTTGTTGCGTTGACAGCAATATCCTTTTTGATGGCGGCGTTGTACAGCTACAACGAAAACGAAGGGAAGCTGTTCTGGTTCCTGCTCTTTGTATGGCAGGGGCTGCTTATAGGGATTTTCCTGACGCGGGACTTGTTTAATATATTCGTCCTGATTGAGGTTGCGGCCGTTGTCGTCTCTGTTTTGGTAATGTATAATCGTGACAACCGGTCGATGTACGATGGCATGTTTTACCTTATGACAGGCATAATCGCCATGCAGTTTTACCTATTTGGCGTTGGATATATCTACAAACTTACGGGTGTTTTGGATATGGAGGCTGCCGCAGTGATACTTGCCCAGCTCGACAGGTCCTCTCTGATTTTGCCATATGCGCTGATAATAACCGGAGTGGGTTTAAAGTGTGCAATCCTCCCGCTATTTAGTTGGTTGCCAAAGGCGCATGGCTCGCCGAGTGCGCCATCCTCGGTCTCTGCGCTTCTGTCGGGGGTCCACATGAAAAGCGGTGTCTACCTCTTTATGCGTGTCCAGCCGTTGTTTCAGGGGGTCGACGCATCCACCTTCTTCCTTGTCGTAGGCATAATCACCGGGATTGCAGGTTTTGTCCTCGCAATGAGCCAAAACGACATAAAGCTATTGCTTGCGTATAGTACGGTCTCGCAAATCGGGCTGATAATATCGAGCCTAAGCTTGGGCAATGAATACGCCAATACCGGCGGGTTGTACCATGCATTTAACCACGCCCTTTTCAAGGCCGCACTATTCATGGGAGCGGGGGTGCTCAGCAAGGCGTACGGCACAAGAAACCTTGACGAAATACGGGGGGTGTTCAAGCGATTTCCGCTTGTGGGAGTCGCAATGTTTATGGCGATTTTGGGCATCACGGGCGCCCCGCTTTTCAATGGGAGCATATCGAAATATTTTATAATGTATGGAACGACTTGGTATATTACCTGGCTGTTCATCCTTTTAAATCTTGGGACAATAACTGTTTTCGCAAAGTTTTCGGCAATGCTGTTCGGCCGCCGGGGTGACGAGGGTGCAGGGCAGCAGACGCTCAAATTTGTGAGAAAAGTGGAAACAGACTTGCATCATAGAGATGCTGTGGCTAAGCCCCGGAATTACTCTGAGGCTATACCCATAAACAAACAAATTGCAATTATAGCATTAGGCCTAATTTGCTTTGTCGGAGGGATTTTTGGTTCGGAGTTTATAACATTCTTGTTCAATGTAGAAGTCAGTATAGATACAGCCGGATATCTTGAAAAGACGGCGTTTTTTGCGGGCAGCGTTTTGGTGGGGATTTTGTTTTGCAAATATTTTGTGCAAAAAAGCAAGCTCTTAAAACGCCTGCGCGCAATAGACTTCGGATTCAGGGGTACCTGCGTTGCGTTAGGCGGATTTTTTGCCACGGTGCTTATAGTTCTTGGGTTCTTTTAGAGGTTAAAATTATGCTTCCATATTTTGTTATAGTGTCAATCATCATAGGCGTTTTTTTGTATGTTTTTTCCACCGCAAAGGCTGCGCGTGCGGTTGCAGTAGTTGCGCAGGCAGTTTTGACAGGGTTTGCCGGGTATCTCTTTTTCCTAGCTAAGGATGGCGATATAGTTACGCATATTGGCGATTATGAGGGGTTTTTAGGGATGACGCTAATCGCCGACACTACGTCCTCCGTATTTGTTGCGCTCACGGCTTTTTTGTTTATGATTGCCGCAATTTATTGCTTTAATGATGATTTTAGCAAGCTTTTCTGGTTCTTGATGTTTGTCTGGCAAGGCTTGATTATCGGCATTTTCCTGACTCGCGACTTATTTAACATATTTGTTTTGATGGAGGTCGCGACTGTCGTCATTTCGATTTTGATAATGTATAAGCGGGACAACCGCTCGATGTACGATGGCATGTTCTATCTTATGACAGGCATAATTGCGATGCAGTTCTACCTCTTTGGCGTGGGGTATGTATATAAGGTGACGGGCGTGTTGGACATCGATGCCGCCGCCGCCATTTTTGCGGAGCTTCCAAAGTCATCGCAAATTTTGCCATTTGCGCTGATGATGACCGGAATAGCCCTAAAGTGCGCTATTCTGCCGCTGTTTAGCTGGCTGCCAAAGGCGCATGGAACGCCCAGCGCACCGCCTGCTGTGTCGGCGCTACTTTCCGGCATTTATATCAAGTGCGGCGTGTATATGCTTATGCGGATACAGCCGATGTTCGCGGCAATTGACGCTTCAGCCTTTTTCTTGGTTTTTGGCATCATCACCGGCATTGCAGGCTTTATTTTG
Organism: Oscillospiraceae bacterium; assembly: GCA_009787995.1. Lineage (GTDB taxonomy): Bacteria > Bacillota > Clostridia > Oscillospirales > Oscillospiraceae > WRMH01. Next base: position 27,281 of record WQSH01000013.1, on the reverse strand, counting down.
GCTATGTCGCAATCGGATATCAAGCTGATTCTTGCATACCACACTGTATCACAAGTAGGGCTCATAGTCACAGGGCTGAGCATAGGGTACAACTACTCCTACATAGGCGGGCTGTATCACGCCATAAATCATGCGCTTTTCAAGTCCACACTGTTCCTTAGCGCCGGGGTCATAATTAAGGCGTATGGCACGAGGAGCGTCTATGATATCCATGGGGTTTTCAGGCGGTTTCCCTTAGTGGGCGTAGCGACCATTTTGGCAATTCTGGGCATAACAGGGGCGCCGCTAATGAATGGCAGCATTTCTAAGTATTTTATTATGTTTGGCACGACGTGGTATATCAGCGCACTGCTAATTCTCATGAACCTCGGGACTATAATTTCGTTTATAAAGTATTCGTCAGTGCTCTTTGGACATCCTGAGGGAGAGGTCAGTGGAGAGCCAGGGGAGGGGGTGTCTGTGGGCAAACAGGCGGCAATCCTCATTCTCGGCACATTATGTTTCTTAGGCGGGATATTTGGCAGGGAGTTTATTTACTTCTTGTTCAATGTGCGCCTTAACGTGGATCCTGCGGGCTATCTCGAGAAGAGTGCAATTTTCATTGCGAGCCTCTTTGGTGGGTATTTGATTTTCAGGTATTATGTGAAAAAAAGCGTACTCCTAAAGCGCATCCGAGAAATTGACTTGGGTTTTCGAGAAACCTGCATTTCGCTGGGCGGCTTTTTCGGCGTGGCGCTGCTTGTTGCCAGTTTTTTATAGTATTAGCCTATAAAAACGACACATAAGTGCCGGATTTGTATAATCCGGCACTTATGTGTTGCAAATTAGGACGTTTTCCCATACAATTGAACAAATGCAGCCATAGGAGGTGCCAAGGATATGTGGAGACGAATATTATCTGATTTTGTCGGACTGGTTTTGGTTGTAGGTATCATAGTTGGTTTTGGAATTGCTGTGCACCGGGGGGCGGTTGAGCTTGAACGCCACGATGTAGAGGGAATGAGGCGGCAGGCGGCGCTGGAAATGGCATCGCCGGGGTTTGCGGAAGCGGGTGCGGATACCTCTGAGTCCCGATTTTTCACTATAATGCTCGCCATTTTTATTTATGGCACCGTGCTGGTAATAGTAGCCTACTACAGCCATAAGCTTGTAAAGCGGGTAAGAAGCAGGCGGCGTGAAAAGGCTTGATTGGACTAGCGGCTACCCCAAGAAGGCCTTCCGCAATTCCCTTATATATTCTGGTGTGGTGCCGCAGCAGCCGCCCAGAAGCCTTGCCCCAATTTTTGCAAAGGGCTTCATCTGCTGCGCAAATTCCTGAGGCCCGGTATCGTAGCTCCCGCTGACACTGTCAGGCAACCCGGCGTTTGGCTTGACGATTAGCGGGAGCTTTGTCGCTTTTGCTATGCGCTCTGCCGTCTCAAGCATCTCCACGGGCTCAAGGGAACAGTTCAAACCAATTGCGTACGCACCAGCGGACTCCGCAATCTCCGCAAAAAGCTCCGGAGTGCAGCCCATGAAAGTGCGCCCTGTCTTGTCAAAAGTCATAGTTGCAAGCACCGGGAGGTGCGTGTTTTCCGTCACAGCCATAATTGCTGCCTTCATTTCCTCAATGTCGCTCATAGTTTCTATTGCGGCAAAATCTGCCCCGGCTTTCTCGCCCGCAAGAGCCTGCTGCTTAAATAGCTCATAGGCTCTCTCCGCCTCAAGGTCGCCCATCGGCTCCATAATCTGGCCGGTCGGGCCGATATCCAGAGCAACCTTTGCTTTTCCGCCGCTTGCCCGTTTTGCAATTGCGACGGCGGCGGCTATGACCTCTTCCGGGGAATGCCCTGTCCCGGAGAGCGCATCGGCATTTGACCCAAATGTATTCGTGCAAATAACATCGCTCCCCGCTTCGACATACAGCCGGTGCACATTCTCGACCGCCTCCGGCAAAGCTATGTTCATAAGGTCAGGCCTCTCGCCCGGTTTTAGTCCGCTCTTTTGAAGCATTGTACCCATTGCGCCATCATAAAAAACAAACTCGTGATTCTCAAACAACATAAATGACTCACTCCTAGTTAGAAAGATTTAATTATAATTGAAATATTTATCTGCGTATGATATGATTTAAGTACCTTACAGCAAAGGGGAAATTAATATGAAAAAATTTCTTTTGACCATCAGCCGCGAATATGGAAGCGGCGGCAGGCGGATTGGGAAAGCGCTGGCAGACGACCTTGGAATACCATTTTATGACGAGGAAATCCGCACGCTGACAGCAGAAAAAAGCGGGCTATCGGAGGACTTTATCGCAAAGAGCGCAGAGAACCTGCCAAATACATTTTTGCACAATCTTAATTACTCCGCATATTCAAGCTATGATTCCGTGTCCTTTTACGACATCCCCGTTACCGACAAGCTATTCCTTGCTCAGTCTGAGGTTATAAAGGAACTGGCTGCCAGGGGTAGCTGTGTTATAGTGGGGCGCTGCGCCGACTTCGTGCTTCGCGATGAGGCAGGTCTTGTAAAGATTATGGTTAGGGGCGAGAAAGACGACAGGGTGAGGTATGCGGTCGAAAATCACAACCTATCGCAAGAGAAGGCCGCAGAAACGCTCAGGAAAATCGACAAAAGCCGGACGAACTACTACAAATATTACACAAACCGCCAGTGGGACAATCTCGACAACTTCGACCTTGTTATTAACTCATCCTTTACAGGCATAGACGGGGCGGTTGCAGTTATAAAAGCCATGATGGAGCATATGAAAGAGGCATGATAAAAAAATTGATAAAAAGGATAACGACAGTTACTGTTGCTGCGGCAATTTTAGTATCGCTTTCGGCAGTTGCGATAGCGGCTCCGTCAGGCTTTGCAAATTTCGTTTACTTGGACGCTTTTGACGAAGGGAAATTTAACGATGTACGCGCCGATGACTGGTTTAAACCGTATGTCCGCAGTGCAGTTAACTTTGGGTTTTTCCGGGGGAGAGGCGAGAATACATTCGATCCCGAAGGGCTTCTCACGCTGGGTGAGGCTGTTGTGCTTGCTTCGCGCCTTAGGAGCATTTACCATACAGGTTCAGCCGACTTTGCCGAGTCAGTGCCTTTTTATGCGGCCTATGTGGAATATGCTATATCTCATGGAATAATCAGCCGCCGGAGAAATTTTGTTGAGCCTGCGACGCGCGCAGAATTTGCTGCCATAATGTATAATGCCCTGCCAGCGGACGCCTTTGCAGTATTAAACGAAATACCTAAATTTGGGATAATTGATGTCGCCTACGGTACAGATGTTGGAGCTGCGGTATATGCGCTGTACCGTGCGGGGATACTGACAGGTTCCGACCGCAATGGGTCGTTCTTTGGGGGTTCAAATATTTCCCGCGCAGAGGCCTCTGCTATTATGGTCCGCTTGGCAGCGCCGCTCTCTCGGGTCAGCTTTAGCCTGCCTTCACAAATTCCGGTTGAGGAGCTGTTCCTCAGAAGCACGGATGCTGTCTTTATGATAGAGACGTTTGATGAATATGACGAATCAATCAGGACGGGCAGCGGTTTTTTCATATCAGGTGAAGGGCTTGCCGTCACAGCCCTGCACGTTGTAAGCTTCTCAAGCAGCGCTACAATCGAGCTTTTTAGCGGCGAAGTGCTTCAAGTTGCGGGCATAAGGGCGGTAAATGAGGAATTTAACCTTGCAATAATAGAAATAGACTCAGATAAAACAGATTGGGACTACCTCACGCTTGCGGACTCGGACATTGTCGAGGTGGGGAATACGGTTTTTGCGATCGGCAGCCCACGCAGCCTGATAAACACCATCTCCGAGGGCATTATCGCCCACACAAGCCGCGAGCTGGATGTTGAGGCGATGATTCAGTTCACCGCACCCATCTCGTTTGGCAGCGGCGGAGGCCCCATCCTCAATTCGCTCGGGCAGGTCGTTGGTGTTGCGTCAAGCTCCTTCACCTATGGCCAGAACTTAAATTTGGCGATTCCGGTAAACCTGATAAGAGAGTTGGAGTTGGGGCCGTTGATAACATTGGCACAGTACTGGGAAGCGCTGCTTGCAAGGGGTGCGTAGGAGTGTCCGGTCTCGGAGCTCTACCCATGCTTCCGGACTTCCGCCAAGTACGCTTCCTTTGGCTGTGTGCCGACAAAGCGCTTTGCCTCAGTACCGTTTTCAAACAAAATTACAGTCGGGATGCTCATGACCCTAAAGCGCGCAGCCAGCGCGCTTTCCTGCTCAACGTCCAGTTTTGCAACCTTTGCCTGGCCGGTAAGCTCGCTTGCCAATTCCTCAATTACCGGCGCAAGCGCCTTGCAGGGCCCGCACCACTGCGCCCAAAAGTCCACAAGCACCTTGCCTCGGCTAATCGTCTCGTCAAAATTCCCGGCCGTCAAATGTAGCACACTCATTATAAAGACCTCGCTTTCGCACAGCTAATGATTTCCACAGTGAGTACAATTCCATTCTAGCACAAATTGTTTGTAAATAACATAGGATTTATGTATAATTGTATAAAATCACGGAAAGGATGTTACACTTCTTTAAGATAGCTGATGCCGGGCGGTTTGCTGTGTTTTTTTGCATAAGTAGGGCGACAAGACCCGTACTAGCGAAAAAACGCAGTAAATTGACCGGAAGCAGCGGATGGTCTGCAAGGGGTGTGACTAGTAACGAAAGGATTTGTGGGGGGTTCCAATGGAAGAATTATCAAAGAATTTCATTCACACATTTATCGAAGAAGACATTGCACCGGGCGGGCGTTTTGAGGGTATGCGCATCCACACCAGGTTGCCGCCGGAGCCGAATGGATACCCTCACATCGGGCATGGCATGGCGTTCTCCATCAGCATGAATGCGGCAGAGCAGTACGGTGGGCTATGCAATTTGCGTTTTGATGATACGAACCCCGAGAAAGAGGAAGATGAGTTTGTCGAGGCGATTTGCGACGACATCCGTTGGCTTGGTCTTGACTGGGAAGATAGGCTTTATTTTGGCAGCGATTATTTTGAAAAGACCTATGAGCTTGCCGTAGGGCTTATTAAAAAAGGTCTGGCTTATATTTGCGAGCTCTCTCCCGAGGAGTTTAAAGAGAAGCGCGGAGACATCGGGATTCCTGCAACCTCGCCACATAGGGACAGGCCTATCGAAGAGAGCCTTGATTTGTTCCAGCGGATGAAAAACAAGGAGTTCCCCGAAGGCGCAATGACGCTCAGAGCAAGAATCGACCTTGCCAGCGGAAACTTCAACATGCGCGACCCCGTAATATATAGAATTAAATATGCGCATCATCATCGGCAGGGCGATAAATGGTGCATTTATCCGATGTACGATTTTGCGCACCCTATACAGGATGCCCTTGAACATATAACGCATTCGTTGTGTTCCCTCGAATACGAGGATCACCGCCCGCTCTACGACTGGGTCATTGATAACACAGATGTTCCAAGCCGGCCTAGGCAAATTGAATTTGGCCGCCGCAACCTTGATTATTCTGTCATGTCAAAGCGCAAGCTGCGCCGATTAGTGGAAGAAGGTTATGTCAGCGGCTGGGACGACCCGCGCATGCCGACCTTGCGCGGCTTGCGCCGCCGCGGCTATACGCCGGCGTCAATACGAGACTTCTGCCAGCGCATAGGCGTCGGAAGGACGTCTAACTCTATTGAGTATGCCTTGCTTGAGCATTGCTTGCGCGAAGACTTGAATCAAAATGCGCCGCGCGCTATGGCCGTCCTGCGTCCAATCAAACTGGTCATAACGAATTACCCTGTCGATGAATCAGAGTCATTTGAGGTTGAAAACAACCCGAACGATGAAGGCGCAGGATTTCGCAACGTTACTTTCACGCGGGAGCTGTGGATTGAAAGCGATGATTTTATGGTTGAGCCGCCGAAAAAATATAACCGCCTCTTCATAGGGAACGAAGTTAGGCTGAAATCAGCCTATATTGTCAAATGCACTGGATACGAAACGGACGCTGATGGAAATGTCACATGCGTCACTGCCGAATACGACCCCGAAACAAAGGGCGGCACGACGCAGGATGGGCGCAAGGTGCGGGGCACAATCCACTGGGTGGATACGCAAAGCGCCATTGACGCTGAGATGCGCATTTATGACAATCTATTTACGATTCCTGACCCTGATGGTGGCGAGTCTGATTTTACGGAGTACTTAAACCCGAACTCCCTCGAAATCCTGCGTAACTGCAAAATCGAAAAGTCACTCGAGTCAGTGGTTGCGCCGGACGCATACCAGTTCCTGCGGCTCGGGTATTTTGTCGCCGACATAGACTCAAAACCTGGCAACCCGATATTCAACCGTGCTGTCGCACTCAAGGACAGCTTCAAGAAATGATGGGCATCCGGAAGATGGAACAAATCAGTTTGCGTAAGACGTTCATACTTGTGGCGATATTCAACGCAATTCTCGCAATGCTGATTGCTTCGCTCACGATTTATACGCTTGCATATGGGCGTGGCAGAACCCTCGGGCCGGAGCTGTACTTGCTTCCTACCCTATCTCTGGTCGCACTCTGTGGCGCAGTGTTGACAATAGCGCTCCTGCGCCCCGTGGTCTCGCAAAGCCATAGGCTTAGGCAGGCCGAACAATCGCTTGACGACTTAAACAAACTAAACAACACCATGCGGGCTCAGCGCCACGATTTCATGAACCACTTGCAGGTCGTCCACAGCTTGATTGAGCTGGGCGAACACTTAGAGGCAAACGCATATATAGACAAGGTCTACGATGCGATTGAAAAGGTCAGCAATTCTTTGAAAACAGGTATCCCCGCAGTGAATGCCATATTGGAGGCCAAGCGCCAGGCGGCTGAAAATAGGGGGATTGACGTTTTGATAGAAATCAGCACCACGCTGGCGGAAGTGCCCGTGATAGACTGGGAACTTTGCAAAGTGCTGGGCAATATCATGGACAACTCGATAAATGCGTTAAGCGAGCACGAGCGCCAAGAGCACCGATTTTTGCATGTCGAAATTTTTGAGGATATACACAGCTACAAATTCAAGATATCCAACAACGGCCCAGTAATCCCGCAGGAGCTATGGGACAAAATTTTCGAAACAGGCTTCACAACAAGGGTACGCGATGGGGAGGGCATGGGGCTTGCTATCTGCCGAAATATCATCAGCAAGTACAAGGGCAAGCTCTGGGTAATTTCAGACGAAGTGGAAACAGTGTTCGAGGGGTTTGTGCCGAGGTAGTGCAGGCCTCTCTAAATGATTATTACGGCAAGGTGTGGCTCCGCCTCGTCTGCCCTCGCACCCCAAATTCGACATTTCGGAGCCTAAAATGTATGATTCGGCGGTTTTGTGTTGTAAAATGGGAGAAAATGGTCTATTCTCAGCATAAGAAGGAGGTGAGTTTATGGAATTCGTTGAATTGCTGTCGAATGTTTCTGTGGTTTCAATAATACTGTTCGTCGTGGGAATAGGAATGATAATTGTAGAAATGTACCAGCCCGGGTTTGGCCTTTTTGGTGCAGTCGGCGTCATAAGCTTGATTGCGTGCATTTTTGTGACAGCGCAGACTGTGGCACAGGGGCTTATCCTGACGGGGATCTTTTTCGTGATACTTCTTATATTGCTGGTGATATTTCTCGTTTTCTTCTCAAAGCGGCTGCCGAAACAGCTCATCCTTCATGATTCCGAAACTGTGGAGCAAGGCTTTTCCGGCACAGAAGATATGAAATACCTCATGGGGAAAACTGGCGTTGTCATGACCATTTGCAGGCCTGCGGGGAATGTCGATTTCGATGGGGTCAGGCTGGACGTGGTCAGCAATGGGGAATTTGTCGAAAAAGGGGCACTAGTTGAGGTCGTTGAAATTGAAGGCAACAGAATCGTTATCAGGGAAAAAGTCAAACAAGATTAAGAGAGGGGATATGTACTTATGGAAATTTGGTTGATTATCGTAATTGTCGTAGCAATACTCGCATTCCTATGGCTGTTCTTCACCTTTGTTCCTATACCGTTATGGATTAGCGCAGTTGCGGCAAATGTGAGAATTGGTATCTTGTCCTTGGTAGGGATGCGGCTGCGCAGGGTTCCTCCGGGCATGATTGTCAATGCACAGATAAAGGCAGTCAAAGCCGGGCTTAGCATCCACACTAACAAGCTGGAAGCACACTTTCTCGCCGGAGGAAATGTAGACCGCGTTATCAATGCGCTTATTGCGGCTCAAAGGGCGGACATATCTTTGGAGTTTGAGCGGGCGGCGGCGATAGACCTTGCAGGTCGCGACGTGCTTGAGGCGGTTCAGATGAGCGTCAATCCCAAGGTCATTGAGACCCCGCCAATTTCGGCCATAGCGAAAAACGGTATTGAGCTTGTAGCGAAAGCGAAAGTTACCGTAAGGGCGAATATCGACAGGCTTATAGGTGGTGCAGGGGAAATGACCGTAATCGCTCGTGTCGGTGAGGGAATCGTCACTACCATAGGCAGCGCAACGTCGCATGAGGAAGTTCTGGAAAATCCGGACAAGATATCAAAAATAGTCCTTGGAAAAGGCCTTGAGGCAGGGACGGCTTTTGAGATTCTTTCAATCGACATAGCAGACATCGATGTCGGGAGAAACATAGGTGCGCAGCTCCAGACAGACCAAGCCGAAGCCGACAAGCGCATTGCGCAGGCAAAAGCAGAGGAAAGGCGTGCGATGGCAGTCGCCATCGAACAGGAGATGCGGGCGCAAGTTCAAGAGATGCGAGCAAAGGTCGTCGAGGCGGAGGCCGAAGTGCCGAAAGCAATGGCTTCTGCACTGCGTGAGGGTAAGCTGGGTGTGATGGATTACTACAACATGATGAATGTGGTTTCCGATACGCAAATGAGAAACTCCATTGCAAGCACCGATGAGCAAAGCTCATCTGACAAGATGAACACATAAGTGAAATCCAAGGAGGCAGGTTCACTATGGATAGAACAAAACACACAAACACCGAAAACAGAACTATGTTTCCAAATGACAATGCCACACCGCCTATCACGGGCGGTGCGGCAGGGAGAAGCAGTCCGGCATCGATGGGAGAACTCGTGGCAAATCTAGACTCTGTCTCTGCCAGAAATGCAATAATTCTGTCAGAGATAATCGGGCCGCCAATCTCAAGGAGGCGTCGCAGGAGATGATCTTAAAGATTTTAATCGCAGATGACGATGCGGGGATGCGGTTGGTGCTGCGAAAGATAATCGAGAGCATGGATGGCATGGAATGTGTGGGCGAAGCGGCGGACGGCGCTGAAGCTGTCCGCCTTTGCAAAGAATTAAATCCGGATATGGTATTTCTCGATGTGGATATGCCCGCAATGACCGGGGTGGAGGCGGCAAAGGAGATTGCCGAAGCACTGCCAAACATCGTGAAGGTTTTTTGCACTGCGCACAGCCAGTATATGCCCGACGCATTTGACTTATATGCAGCTGACTATCTGATAAAGCCATTCAAGACGGACAGAGTCCGTCAGACGTTGAGGCGGGTTCAAAAAGCGAATATAAAGAGCAAGACAGCACCGCCCAAGACAATAATGCTCAAAAACAGGGAGGGCATGACGTTTCTTCCGGTAAAGGATATTCTGCTGGTTTTCCGGGAGAATAAGCTCACTTACATAGAGACGGCCGAGGGCTCGTACACGACTTCCGAAAGCCTAAGCTCGCTTTGGGCAAAGCTGGATGGCGGCGATTTCTTCAGATGCCACAGGGCGTACATAATAAACGTCACCGCCATAGCAAATATCCACCCCTACGGAAGGTGGACATACACTGTCTCTCTGAGGGGTGCTGATAAAACAGCCCTGATAACGCAGGAAAAGCTGGATGAGCTGCAGGCGACATTGCAGATGTAGGCATGCGTCTTGCCTCAAAGTAGCGGCAAGGGCAGGTGCTATTTTGCTGCGCTTATTGTAGAAAAATTTGTAGATATTTCCCAAAACATATGATATATTTGTCAGAGAGGTTGTAAAGAGGTTTTTAGTGTTAGAGGGGTGCATTACCATTGGTTGCTAAAGAGAAAACTCACATAACGGCTATGTCCGTGAAAATGCGGGCGGAAGTTATGTTGCTTGGGCGCGGCCTTTATAGGGGGTGCTTGCTTAGTCAATATTTGGAGGAGCCTTATGAATTTTTCAGCTTTGTCCGGATGATAAACAAAATGGAAGAGATTTTTGACGACAAAAATTTCCCACAGGCGTTTCTTTCGCTCAGATCTTTCAGGAGCAAAAAAGACAGGACTGAAAAATTCGTGGCGAGGGCCAGTGCTGCTGTGAGCGATGTCCTACACCTGAAGCACCATGAAGGTTCGAGCAAAAGCAGCTGTACCTTCGACATTCATGTTAGATTCAGGCAAAAGGCGACATGGCAAGGGCAAATTCATTGGCTCGAAAGAGGGGTGAGGTTGGATTTTCGCAGTGAACTGGAAATGCTCAGGCTTATGGACAAGGCGATGATAGATGCGCAGGAAAGCTCCGAACAGGTGACGTGGCAACGTGTCGGTATTAGTGAATAGGGACTGGGGGAATAGCTTGAAGTATTTACTATGCTGCGATTTTCCTGTGTTTAGATTGCAGCCAGAGAGAATACTTGGCTGACAGGGCGGCACATGGCCGCAGGCACGGAATTTATGGATGTTTTGTTTTCTGAATAATTACGCTTCTTGAGGACTAATAAGAAATGACTGATACTGCGCTTGCTTATGCAAAAGTGAATATTTCGCTCGATATAGTTTCAAAAATGGCCGATGGATACCACAATATGAGAATGGTGATGCAGACAGTCAGCCTTGCCGACGAGATTACAATCGAGTGCCTACCCGGCGAAGGCATAACGGTCGAAGCCGGCCTGCCTTTTCTTCCGAGCGATGAAAGGAACATAGCCGCCAAGGCTGCGTTTGCATTCTTTAAGCATACCGGGATTGGGGGGTATAGAACTTACATAAAGACTAAAAAGGCAATACCTGTGTGCGCAGGCCTGGGCGGCGGCAGCTCCGATGGCGCTTGTGTTTTGCGGATGCTAGACAGGATGTTCGAGACGAAGCTGGGGCGCAAGGCGTTGGAAGGCATAGGGTTGACAATAGGCTCTGACGTGCCTTTCTGCATAGATGGGGGCACAAGCCTGGCCGAGGGCAGGGGGGAAGTGCTTGCGAATTTACCGCCAATGCCAAAATGCTATATAGTAATTTGCAAACCTCCGTTTTCATGCAGCACCCCTGCGCTCTTCGGACGGATTAAGTGTGAGAAAATACGCGCAAGGCCGGACACCGACGGCATTTTGGATGCGCTGGACAAAGGAGACCTGGGCGGAGTGGCGAGGCGGATGTATAATGTATTTGAGGATGTCATGACGAAGGGGAGCCGCGACATAGCCGAAATCAAGGACACGATGTATGACCAAGCCGCCCTTGGTGCTGTGATGACAGGCTCCGGCCCATCTGTCATTGGTCTTTTTGATGATGAGGGGAGTGCGAGGGGCGCATGTGAGCAATTAGGGCAAAGCTATAAGGAATGTTACTTGACCGAGGCAGTTGAAAGGCTGGGATACCAATGATCTACTTGATTATTTTTTTTGCAAAGCTCTTGGAAGTCGCCATAATGACCGTGCGGATGGTGCTGACAACAAGGGGCAACAGAATTGCGGCGAGCCTGCTCTCTGCCGTGGAAATTGCCATTTGGATAGTGCTTACAAGCACAGTGCTGCTAGGGCTGAGCGAAGATCCGTTCAGGGCAGTGGCTTTTGGAGCGGCGTTTGTTGTGGGGATTTTCTTGGGCATAGTCATTGAAGACAAACTGGCTCTTGGGCTTTCTCAAATCGAGATCATTGCGGGTTTTGAAGAGGCAAAGCAGATAACAGTGAGGCTGAGGGAGCAAGGCTATGGAGTAACAACCTTTGATTGCGAAGGTTTGGAGGGCAAGAAGCTTGCAGTCAACTTGAAAATACACAGAAAAGACATCCCGGCGACAATGAAGCTGTTAAAGGAGTACGACGAACTGTTCATAACAGTGTCCGATATCCGAAGCCTATCGAGAGGGATTATTGCCAGAAGGATGATGATGAAGTAACAATTATGCTCGCGAGTATAAATTAAAAATGGAGGAAACTTATGAACGTACTGCTAATTAACGGAAGCCCGAATAGTGATGGTTGTACTTATACGGCGCTTGCCGAGGTAGAAAAGGCGCTTAAAAAAAGCGGAGTTGGGACGGAGTGGTTCCACATTGGGACAAAGCCAATCCATGGCTGCATTGCCTGCGGCAAGTGCAGGGAAGGAGGCGGGTGCGTATTTGGCGACGACCCTTGCAATGAGTTGGGCGCTAAAATTAAGGGTGCGGATGGCATTGTGGTGGGGTCGCCCGTTTATTTCTCCGGGCCGAATGGGACGCTCTGCGCATTGCTGGACAGGGTGTTTTTCTCAAATATGGGGGCGTTTAAGCATAAGCCCGCCGCATGTGTTGTGAGCTGCCGCAGGGGTGGGGCCTCGGCGGCGTTTGACCGGCTGAACAAGTATTTCACCATAGCCCAGATGCCCGTTGTGTCGTCGCAGTATTGGAATGCCGTTCATGGCAATACGCCCGAGCATGTCCTGCTGGATGCGGAGGGCTTGCAGATAATGCGTGTGCTTGGAAGCAACATGGCATGGCTGTTAAAATGCATTGAATCAGGAAATCCACCTCCGGAGCCTGAGGCGGAGCGTGCTTTCACATGTTTCCACGACGGCAAGTAAACGGCGGAGCAGGGTTACTGTTTAGTGCCTGCAATCGGCCCGGCTTCATCATTCATGCTTGAGAAAATGAAAGGACAGTGACCATTGCTCAATTTGATTGTGGGCCGTGCCGGAACGGGGAAAACAGAACAGGTGCAAGCCGACATCCGCCGCAGGATTGGAGCGGGCGAAACAGAACTGCTCCTAATTGTGCCGGAGCAATACTCGCACTATGCCGAGAGGAAGTTATGCGGTGCGTGCGGAGACGCACTGTCACTGCATGGCGAAACTCTGAGCTTTACACGCCTGTGCGAGCGTGTGTTTGTGGAGCTTGGGCATCCTGCGCAGTTCGTTGATGGCGGCGGGCAGATGCTGGTGATGCACCGCGCTATTGAGTCGGTGGCGCCGGAGCTGCAAATGTTTGGCGCAAAGAATATTCGGGCAGAGCTGCTGGAGTCTGTACTTGAAGCAGTGAAGGAATTCAAGAGCTTCAGGGTTTCGGCAAAGGCGCTAGAGAGTGCTGCTTTGCAAGCGTCAAGCGCGCTTGCGGTGAAGCTGAATGATTTGGCGCTGATTCTAGATGCCTACGACGCCCTGCTGAACGTTTACGGCGGCGATACGTCAGATATGCTGACCAAATTGGCGGAACTGATCGAAGATAGCAGGCTCGGCGATACAGGCCACATTTATTTTGATGGATTCAATGACTTCACGGCTCAGGAATTGCGCATCATTGAGGAGCTTTTGAAGAAAAATGCGGATATAACGGTGTGCCTAACCTGTGATCTGCATGATGATAATGAAATATTCGAGCTTCCACGAAGGACAGCCGGACAATTGAGAATACTCGCTGAGAAATACGGTGCAGGCGGACAGGGGAGCGGGTCATCTGTTTTAACCGCCGCAAGGCAGCGCAGTTTCAGTCGTCCACCTGCCTTGACCTTTCTTGAAAAGCATCTTTTCAGTCACGAATTGGAAAAATATTCGAAACAGTGCGATTCGATAACAATTTATTCAGCCCCGACCAAATATGCGGAGTGCGAGTATGCAGCAGACAAGATATGGGAGCTTGTGCGCCTCGGCTATCGATGGAAAGACATAGGGGTCATGGCGCGCGATTGGGAGCAGTATGGCTCGATTTGCGAGAATGTGTTTGAGAAGTATGGCGTTCCCTATTTTTCCAGCGGAAGAGCCGATATACTCGACAAACCCCCGGTCGCACATATAGATGCGGCGCTTGAAATTGCGGCATTTGGATGGGAGCACAAGCCGGTTTTCAGATACTTGAAAACCGGTCTGATGGGGATTTCAGCGAACGATTGTGCCGAGCTTGAAAACTATGTGCTTAAGTGGGGAATTAGGGGTGCAATGTGGCTGCGTGACTGGACGCTGCCGACGCCAGGATATCATGGTAGCGCTGACGCCGCCGCACTTGAGCGGCTCAATCGCTTGCGGCGCAAGATTACGCAGCCGGTTATGCAGCTGAGCGATGGGATAAAGGGCGCATCTGATGCAGGCCGGAAGCTGTGCGCGCTCTATGAATTTCTCGAAGATATTGGACTGCCGAACCACCTTGCGGAAAAAGCGGGTGAGCTGGAAGAGCGGGGGGAGTCCAGGATTGCAGATGAATACACGCAGTTGTGGGACGTCATAGTGGGCGCCGTGGATCAAATGTATGGGATAATAGGGGAAATGCCGCTCAGTGCGGCGCAGTTTCGAAAAATCCTATTATTGGTGCTTTCGAGATACGATGTGGGAGTTATTCCCATTTCCATTGACAGAACTGCAATCGGCAGCATGGCGATGAGCAGGCGGCGCGACCTAAAATGCCTCATAGTCCTCGGTGCGACGGACGATAGCATGCCAATGCTCTCAAAGGGCGGAGGGGCGCTGTCCGAAAGTGAAAGGGAGGAGTTGGGCAGGCTTGGTGTGGGGATGCCTGCGGGATTGAATGAACGCCTATGCCGGGAGATGAACATGCTCTATTCTGCGCTTACACTGCCATCACAGGAGTTGGTCGTCATTTACTCTACAGGTGGGGGGTTAAGGCCGTCCTCTGTCGTAAAACGGATTCAGATGATGTTCGGGATAAAGGCAGGGGGGCGTCTGCACTGCCTTCCGGCAGTGCAGACGCAGCAGCCGTCCCCCAAGCTTCTGTCGGCCAGCTCTGCAAAGAGCTTGTACGGACAGGAGCTTGTGCTATCGCCTTCACGTGTGGATAAGTATTATTCATGCCCTTATCAGCATTTTCTAATGAGCGGGTTAAGACTCAAACCACGCATACCTGCGGAATTTGATGCACCAATGGCAGGGGAGTTTATGCACTTCGTGCTTGAAGGCGTATCGCGTGAGATAAAGGAAACCGTGGGCTATAAGAAGGCGGGCGAAGAGCTTTGCCGCAGCTTGGCGGCGAGGCACATAGAGAAGTATGTGCAGGAGAAATTATTTGGATTTGAAGGCAAAAATGCACGTTTTGCCTATCTGTTCCGGCGACTTGGCGAAGACGTCGTGCGTATATTGTCAGATATGCTGGACGAGTTGAGGAATTCTGACTTCGAGCCGATGAATTTTGAGCTGGACATTTCGGAGCTGATACGAGATGCAAAGGGGGACGGCACTTTCCGCACTCCGCTCAGGGGAATAATTGATAGGATAGACGGATGGGAGCGCAATGGGAAGCTCTATTTGCGGGTCATCGACTACAAGACAGGCAAAAAGGAATTCAGCCTTTCGGACATAATGTATGGCAGGGATATGCAGATGCTTATCTATCTGTTTGCCCTGCAAGAGTACGGCAAGGCACGGTACGGCAATGACATATCTCCGGCAGGGGTGCTGTATGTACCGGCGAGGGATGTTATCCTAAAGGCGCCGAGGGGCTCGACTGACGAGGAAATCAAAAAATCACGAATGAAGGAGCTGCGCAGGAGCGGAATCGTGCTCCACGACCCAATAGTGCTCGATGCGATGGAAACAACCGAGCAAAAGCAGTACTTACCAATAAAACAATCAAAGGATGGCGCACTCTCAGGGGACAGCCTAGTCAATCATGGGCAGGTGAAGCTCCTTTCTAGACACATTGGCCAAATGCTCGAAAATGCTGCATCGGAGATACTTGAGGGAAAAATAGAGCCTGTCCCATATTATAAGAATGAAAACGACAATGCTTGCCTTTATTGCGAGTTCCGTGCCGTATGCGCATTCGACGAGGAAAGCGGTGGCAAGCGGCGTTTTGCAGTGAAGATGAAAACAGCGGAGATATGGGAGAAGCTTGGGCAGGATTCAGACTAGGGAGTGTTCAAAAATCATCGAATTCGTCAAGATGCCCTATTTTCCGCCATACTTGGTGACTAAAAAGAGGATTGGAGAACAACAAAACTATGGTGCAAAATCACTTTACTGCCACGGGCTTCGTTTTTAACTCCGATGGCAAAATCCTTATGATTAAACATAAGAAGCTTGGCGTGTGGTTGCCCCCGGGTGGGCACATAGAGGAGAATGAATTGCCTTGCAAGGCGGTCTTAAGGGAAGTCTTCGAAGAAACAGGTGTCAGGGCAAAAGTAATTTCAGTAGCACCAAGTACCGATGCGGAAAGCATCGAGCTTCCCATGCCTATGGAAATCCTTTTGGAGGATATAGAGGGCGATGAGTCGCATAACCATATCGACATGGTTTATCTATGCCGTGCTGAAAACTCTACGCTAAACCCGCAAGAATCTGAAATAGACGACATAGGTTGGTTTACCCCTGCACAAATTATGGAGTTGGAAACTTTCGACAATGTCCGCAACTCAGTAAAAAAAGCTAAGGCTTACCACGCGAAAACCCCTATGCTCAATCCATAAGCCGGGTGTGCGTTCATGGAGGAGCTTTGGAGGGTGAGCATGTCGAAGAAAATGGAAATATTGTACAGCGCTATTGGATTTAAGGAGGAGAATAAAAGTGAAAGTGAAAGTTATAGCGCAGCATATTGGCGAAGGGGTGTTTCCTACCTTCGTAAAAGGGACGGCTGTAGATGCTATGGGTGAAGAGGGAACTCATTTCCTGAATTGGTACCCCTGTGCAATTAAGGGGCACGAAACATATGTGCCGGAGTGCTTTGTTTGCGATGGGAAACTCGTGCGGGACTATAACCCAACGGAGCTAGTCGCAGAAGTCGGTGATATTTTGGAAGTGCGAGAAATTGTCTATGCGTGGCTAATCGCCGTTAACGAGAACGGCACTATGGGATGGATTCCTGCGGAATCAGTTGTGAGCGAATAGGGGGCGGAGCTGATGGGGGATGATAGGGCGTTTGGTTTTACACCGGAGCAGTCTGCGGCGATTGATTACCGCGGCGGTGCTCTTCTTGTGTCGGCGGCGGCGGGCTCCGGAAAGACTAGAGTGCTTGTCGAACGCCTGCTCAGCCGTGTTGACAAGGATAAAGACACAAATATCGATGAATTTCTGGTCATAACATACACCAGAGCGGCAGCATTGGAGCTGCGTGAGAAAATCTACGATGAGATACTTAAGCGCCTGGCAGATTCGCCGGGGAATAGGCGCCTGCGGCGGCAATCACTGCTTTGCCGCGGCGCTCCGATAGGCACAATCCATTCATTTTGCACAGACATACTGCGGGAAAATGCGCATCTAATCGGGCTGGCGCCTGATTTTAGGGTAGCTGACGAGAGCGAAGGGGGCATAATAAAGGCGGAAGTTCTGGAGAGAGTCATTAATGGGGCGTATGAAAAGCCTGATAGCGATGAGAGCGCAGAGCATGGAACCCGAAATTCCGAATTGGGAGGCACTGCGCCTTTTGTTTCGAGGGATGGATTCTTGGAGCTTGTCGATTTAGTTTCACCCGGACGTGACGATAGGCGGCTCGTCGGCATAATACTTGAGACGCATGCTAAACTTCAAAGCAACCCGAGCCCTCAGGATTGGGCGCAGAGGCAAAAGGAAGAACTCAATCTGGCGGGTGTAGCGGATGTGTCAGAAACAAGCTGGGGAGCTTACCTCGTGAGCAAAGTGCGGAGTGCCGCCGCTTTCTGGCGCAATCAGATGGAAGAGCTATGCCGCAGAGCAAGAGCCTTCCCTGACTTTGAAAAGGCATATGGCTCAAGCATTGAAGGGACGCTAAACAGCATTGAAGCATTCCAGGCTGCGCTGGACATGGGCTGGGATGAAGCAAGGCGCATGAGCGGGATAGAATTTACCAGACCCAAGGCGGTGAAGGGCTATGACGACCTAAAAGACGTCCGCTTGCGCTGCAAGGATGCAATGAAGAAATGCTCCGCAATTTTTGAGTGTTCCTCTGAGGAATTGCTTGAAGATATGCGTGCTGTGGCTCCTCCGATGGCGGCATTGCTTGACTTGGTTATGGCATTCGACAAAGCATATGCAGAGGAAAAGCGCCGCCGGGGCATAGTTGACTTCTCGGACTTGGAGCATCTGACCCTGTCCATATTGGTAGATAAGGAAACAGGGGAGAAAACAGCTCTTGCTCAAACTATATCGCAGAGATATAAAGAGATTATGGTCGACGAATACCAGGACGTAAATGCCGTTCAGGAGATGATTTTCAACGCAGTGTCACAGGGCGGAAGCATCTTTATGGTGGGGGATGTAAAGCAATCGATATATCGGTTCAGGCTTGCGGATCCTTCGATTTTTCTCGATAAATATGAGCGATTTGTGGATGCCGGAGGCGGGAAGAGCGTGGGTTCTGCAGTTGGGGCTAAGATTAGGCTTTCTAAGAATTTTCGTTCCTGCGCCGGGGTTTTAGAGGCTGTTAACTTTGTTTTTAGCAGGATTATGTCGGTTGATTTTGGCGAAATGGATTATTCCGAGAATGAGCGGCTTGTGCATGGGAGAGACGAGGGGGCAGGGGATGGCGGCTCCCGGGAGCTCGAGCCCGTGGTTGAAATGAATGTTATTGATATGAGCGGGTTGGAAGAGGATGAGGAGAGCCCCGCTAAAACGCAGGTTGAGGCACGGTTTATTGCCGAGCGAATTGCGGAGCTATGTGGCGGGAGGCATCTGATTACTGATGGGAATGGAGGCAGGCGCAAGGTCAGATACTCCGACATCGTTATTTTACTGCGTTCGATTCGGGGCAAGGCGTGGCAATATGCTGCAATGCTGGCAGAGCACGGCATTCCAGTGGATATGCCCGGAGGCGAGGGCTTTTTTGAGACGCACGAAATATCTGCGGCGCTGTCTCTGCTTTCGGTGATAGACAATCCGATGCAAGATATTCCGCTTGTGGCGGCGCTGAGCGGGCCTGTATTTGGCTTTACCGCAGACGAACTCGCCGAAATACGCTCAAAGTCGAAACATGCTGATTTTTACGGAGCGCTGTCCAGCGCTGCAAATTCGGAAGCATCTATGCACGAGGAGGCTCCACCGCCAGTGGACGGAGAGCTCGACAATTCCGAACCCCGATTTCTTAGCTGCGATTTAAGCCGCAAGTGCGCAGCGTTTCTCCGTGAAATAGACTCCATGCGCTTAGTCATGCCTGATATGCCGGCGGATAGGTTCATATGGCATGTATACAACAAAACAGGGCTGCTTGAGCGGGTCGGCGCAATGCGAAACGGGGAAAAGCGGTGCAATAATCTGATTTTGTTAGCCGAGTCCGCACGCTCATATGAGCAAAATGGATACAAAGGGCTGTTTGGCTTTCTGGCATATGTCAAAGGGCTTCGGGAGCGGGGAGCAGAGCCGATGGGGGAAGGGGCAAGTTCGGCTTCTGGGGATTATGCGCCGAATTTAGTCCGCATTATGAGCATACACAAGTCGAAAGGGCTTGAATTTCCGGTGGTTATACTGGCGGATACGGCGAAGAACCTCAATAACAGGGACGCACAGCAGCCTTTGGTGATGCACCCTGATTTGGGGGTCGGGCCGATGCGTACGGACAGGCAGCGCCGAATTTCATATACCACAATCGCCCGAATGGCAGTGCAGAGCAAGCTGACCTCTGAGATGATGGCAGAGGAGCTGCGGATACTGTATGTCGCTATGACAAGGGCGCGGGAAAAGCTGATTGTCACGGCGGCATTTAAGGATGCCGAAAGGGAAATGGAGAAATGGGAGAAGATGCTGGCAATGGACAATGGGCTAAGCGGCGGAACTTTTGCTGAGGGGGACAGCGCGGATGAAAAAATTGCCCCGCAACTGTTGGAAGATATTAAGAGCATGGCGGGGTGGATTCTTATTGCCAATTCAGGCTTAGCCTCAACTAAAGGTGCAATTGCTGTTTCAGTTTTTGGGGCGGGTGAGCTCGGAGGGCAGGAAAATTTTTCCTCTGCCGTGCCGGGGGCTTATGCCCCCGCAGAAATGGATGCCTCGATTCCTGTGGGGGACGATGCCTTTGCCCATCCGCAAGCGCAAATTTTCAAAATCAAGGAGGCAAGCCAAGAAAGTCAAAAAAGCCAATCCCTTGAGGTACTCTCTCAGGGCACATTTACCTATCCATATGCAAAAGCGACCGAATTGCCGTCGAAGCTAACAGTGACCGGGCTGAGGGGATTGCAGTCAGACCAAGAGGCGGCAGTATTGCACCAGGTTTTAAAGAGCCGCCCATACAAGATGCCGTTTGAGTACTCAAAACCTAAGTTTATCGCTGAAAAAACGGGGTTGAGCGCTGCGGAGCGCGGGACGGCATTTCATCTGGCGTTGCAGCATGTCGATTTTCAAAACTGTGTCAGCTTGGGCGGCGTTGCCGGTGAGATTGAGGCTCTAGTCGAAAAAGGCTTGCTGTCTCAGGAGCAGGCCGACAGCATCGATATGCAAAAAATCACACGCTTCCTGGAATCAGACATCGGCAAGCGTGTGGTGACGACAGGAGAGGTATGGCGGGAATTCAAGTTTTCCCTGCTATACCCTGCTGAGCATTTTTTTCAAGGTGGGGGTGACGACGAGATCCTGTTTCAAGGCGTCATCGACTGTTTTTTTGAAGAAGGCGGTGAACTAACGGTTGTTGATTTCAAAACTGATTATGTAACGGACGAGACGGTCGACGAAAAAGCGAGGCAATATGCGCCGCAGCTGGCGGCGTATGCACACGCTTTGGAGCGCATAACCAAAAAGCGGGTCAAAGAACAAGTTGTTTATTTCTTTTTTCTTGACCGTGGTGTAGCTATTCGCAATCTCGGAGGTGTTTATGATACAAACCATCGGAACGATTCTTGAAACTTTAGGACCTATCCATATCAACCGCACCACTTCTCAGTAGTGACATCGTAAGGAGTGGGAAACAGCGAGGGTTCTTTAATCAAGATTTCTTGTTATAGCTATAGCACTCCGCCCGCAGGCGGCCGCCCGCTTTTTCGCACGACTCGAGCTTCTTTACGAGCTCCACGGCAAAAGCCTCTCTGTCCTCGCTTGCGTACATTCTCTTCAGGCACGCGCATGTCACTTGCTCGCGAACGCCAGCACGCTCTTCCTCCGGCAGCGAATCAATATGGGGGGCGAGTATCTTCCACATCTTCTGAGCGTCGCTCTCGACAAGCTTGCCCCCAACTTTGTCCAGAATCAAGTTGGAGGCAAAACTCAATATTCCAGCGCCGAGTATGCCGCCGGCTATGTCAACGAAGCCACCTAGGAACTCTAAGACTATCCAACGGCTACCGAAGTTCCAGCCGACTGTCCCGCTTACAATAAGCAGGGAGGACAGGGTTACGTTTTTTATGAACTGCGGCACTGATATCCGCTTGCGCAGCAGGTCGATTAAATCAATGACCAGCAGGGATACGCATGACAAAATTCTGGTTATCAGATTTGCGCGCATAAGCTCTACTGTTGAGCGGAAAATCATGCGCGGGCCCATACGGACGATATTGGCCAGCGCCGTCACTATTTTTGGCGCCACAAGTTTAATAACCGAGTCTTTCTTTTTTTCAATTATGCCAAGCAGTCTTCTTCGCATAGCTGTGATATTCCTAAAGTCACTTGCTTGTGGAGTCCAGCATCCTCTCCAAGCCCGTCACGGGCAAGGTTTGCAACCAGACTTTGCCTGGACCCGTGAGGTTGCCCAAAAACAGCCCCTCGCCGCCGAATGCGATGTTTTTAAGGCCCTTTACTGTCTCGATGCTGAAGGTGACTGTTGGTTCCATTGCCGCCAAGTATCCGCAGTCAATCACCAGCTTTTCCCCCGGTGCCAAATTGTATTCCTTTGAGCTGCCGTCTATTTCAATAAATACAATCCCTTCGCCGCTCAGACGCTCTAGGATGAAGCCTTCGTTGGCGAAGAGTCCTGCACCCAGCTTTCTGTTGAAAAATATGTCGATATCTATATTTTCGGTACATGCTATAAAGGCATTTTTTTGGGCGACGATTTCTTTGCCTCCCGATAGTTCAAATGTTTTAATCTCGCCAGGGAAGCTGAGTCCAAATGCGATTTCTTGATTGTCGCTGTATGCTGTGTAGTGGTTGAGAAATATGCTGCCCCCGGCGAGTGAACGCTTTAAGCCCTTCAAAACTCCGCCGGTTGTGTTGGTCTCCATTTCGATATCTGCCGTGCGCCAGGACATGCCCCCCCTTTGAGTCACCATTTTTTCGCCCTTGTTCAGTTGGCAAATAAGTACGGGGAAGCTGCCGCCGATGATATTATGATTCATTTTATGTCTCTCCAATTTCATAATGAGTTGATTTTATGGGCGACGCTCAGTTGATAGTATTATATTGCTGTCCGGAGGGTTTGTCAATAGCAAAACAAATGTTTTTGATATCACATGAAAGCGCAGGGATTACAGTTCACACGTCGCTTGCTAACCGCCCGAAATGGTCAATTTACTACGCTTTTTCCGCTAGAACGGGTCTTGTCGCCCTACATACGAGAAAAAAGCGTAGCAAACAGCCCATTCCGGGCTACCCTGTGAAGTGTAACAGCGCAGGGGTTGCAGACAGACGGCAAAATCGTCAAATAATCAACTTTTTTTGGGGATTCTCTGAAAATCACCTAACGTAACCTATTGCTCGCGACGTAACGTGATGCTCTACACTCAGGGAAAGGAGGTGACAATCTATGTCAAAATACACTACCGGGGAAATGGCAAAGCTTTGTAATGTCACGGTCAGGACGGTTCAGTTTTACGATACGAAAGGACTTCTGCACCCAAGCGATTTGACCGAAGGCGGCAGGCGGCTGTATACTGACGGAGATCTAACTAAATTACGGCTTATCTGCACGTTAAAAGCTATCGGTCTTTCACTCAATCTGATTTGCGGCATTTTGGAAAGCGAGTTGCCGGGAAAGGTTTTGTCGCTTTTGCTTGACGAACAAGCAAGGCAGATTGGCGATGAAATCAAAGAGCGGCAGAGCCAGCTTGACATAATCAAAGTTATCAAAGGCCATATCGGCGACATGACCACAATCCCGGAAAATTCAATCATTGACATAGAAAATATGATGGAAAAGAACAAGAAGGTACGCAAGAAATTCAGAAGCTTACTTGTAAAGGCATGTATAATATCCATTCCCCAATATTCCGCATTGGTCTGGTGGATAGTGGGCGGCCCGTGGCTGCCGTTTGTGCTATGTTTTCTGCTCACAATCCCTGTCGGCGTATTGTTGGCTAAACAACACTTCAAAGATTCGGCATTTATCTGTGCGGAGTGCAACAGCGTTTTCAAGCCACCGTTTGGAAAGGTCATCAATACAAGTGGCACGCAAAAAGCAAGATGGCTGACCTGCGAAAAATGCGGTCATGCCGGGTACTGCGTTGAAACTATCTCCGATGGTGCATCAGCTTCGATGGAAAGATGATGCAGATTTGGACAAGCGCCCATCGCTTATTGGTGGGCGCTTTGTGGCGCACAGCTCCACCATGCAGACTTCGGCAATATGCATATTGAGTTGTTCGTGCTGTAGTGGTATACTTAATTAGCCTTAGCAATATTTCCCGACAAGGAGGCTTGCCTTGGAGCTGCGATGACATAGGAATGTCCGTTTCAACAGTGTTATTGTTTGAGAAAATGGTTTTGAAAATTGAAAAAACAAGCCGTTCGTCCAAGCATGAGCATAAATTGCTCGAACGGCTTGATAGAAAATTGCCTGTTCCGAAAATAATTGATGCGGGAGAGGTTCAAGAAGGGGAAACAACGAAATATGTCAGAAAATAGGGCATTTTGACGAATGTGATGATTTTCAAACACGCCCTAAGGAGAAGTGAAACTATGAATCCTACATTTGAAATGTTACAAGAAAAGGATATTTCCTCCATCAAGGAAATTATTGAATGGTTTATGGAATGTAACCATGAGCAAATCAAATTATTCTTATCCGAAAAACAAAACATCGCTATCGTAGCAAAACTCGGTGATAAAGTAATTGGCTTAATTTACGGATACTCCCTGACTCGTATGGATGGCAAAACTCCACAATTTTTCATATACTCGGTTGACATTCATTCAGCTTATCAAAATAAGGGCTACGGTGGTCAACTTGTCCAATATGCCGTAGATTGGGCGAGAGATAAGGGCTTTTGCGAAAGTTTTGTTCTCACAGATAAGGACAATCCGCAAGCTTGCCGAGTTTACGAAAAAGCGGGCATGAAACATAGTGAAAACGATTGTGAAAGAATGTATGTCGCTGAATATGAGGAAAATGAATTATGGGGGGTGCTCCCTCGCTCTGTGTTAGTCGTTTAATTTTCTGAGTTTTCAGGTATATCTTTTTCAGTTTTCGGCTTGCGCCCCGGCTTTACCGGCACTGTGCGCGTTGGCTTTTTCGTGCTTTTGGGAATCGCCCATGAGCCTCCAAATTTTATCGCACCGTCAATGCGTCCATGCTTGCAAAGATATTGAACCTGCCTCATAGAAATGTCCCATAGTTTTGCGACTTCTTCTGCTTCGTAATAATCTTTCATGCCAAATGCGCTCCTTGCTGATTTCGCTGACGCTCCAGTTAAAATACAAAAGCAAACACTGTATAATTATATTCGTTACAGCGTTATGTGTCAAGGTCGAATTTTTGAGATTTACAAATGTGGGAGATATGATGGTAACGGTCCAGTGCCTCTTGCGTCATTTAAGCGCGCAGTCGCAGAATCCAGTATATCGACGCTTCTTTAAATAGTGCTAATGGGGTTTGGCCTCCGGCGGGGAACGGCCTCCGGCGGGTCACTTTTCTGCACGAGCAGAAAAGTAAATTGACCATTTCGGGCGGTTGGCAAGCGACGTGTGAAGAACTGTAACCACAGTAACATCGCTGGATGATGCGCTGAGCAAATTGCTCTTCCATTTTCGTAAGCGAAATGCTATAATCGAAAATAATACACGTACAAATTAACAAACCAAAATTTGGAGGGAACCGATATGCCGTTTTATGACCTATATTGCGCAAACTGCGATGAGGAATACAACATCATGGCTTCTATGGCGGACAAAACAGAGCGCCGCATACCCTGCCCGGACTGTGGGACGACAGACCTAAAGACCGTCTACAGCACAGCCCCGGCATTTATAAAGGGCGGCGGCGATCCAATCCCCGCATGCGCAAGCGGAGGCGGCTGCGGAGCGGCATGCCCTCACGCAATGGCGCACTAATCATTCATCCGCCATAAAGGGGTGTGAAACCACATTGCGCGGGGTGAATGTCTCTTTTATCGAGCGCGGGCTTGTCCAGCGCAGCAAATTCAGTATGCTGCCCGCCTTGTCGTTGGTGCCTGAGGCCCTGCCGCCGCCGAAAGGCTGCTGGCCTACCACTGCGCCGGTCGGCTTGTCGTTGATGTAGAAGTTGCCCGCTGAGTCGGCAAGCTCCCGCTCCATCTTTGCAAGGACGTCCCTGTCCTGAGAGAAAATCGCTCCCGTAAGGGCGTATGGCGTAACTGTGCGGCAGCTTTCCAGAGTTTCGTCAAACTTACCGTCGGGATATACATATACCGTCAAGACCGGGCCGAATATTTCCTCTTTCATCGTTTTGAAATCCGGTGTTTTTGCAAGGATTACCGTCGGGTGGACAAACCAGCCCTTTGAGCTGTCGTAATCGCCGCAGAGGACTTCAGCATCCGGAGAAGCTTTTGCATAATCTATGTATTTGGCGATGGACTTAAAGGACGCCTCGTCTATAATAGCACCCAAGAAATTGCGGAAGTCCCTGATGTCGCCAGTCCTGATGGCCTTTATCGCCTCCAGCAGGCTTGACTTTACATCAGGCCATAGGCTTTCGGGTATATACACCCTTGACGCCGCAGAACATTTCTGCCCCTGATATTCAAAGGCCCCCTCGACCATTGCTGTGACAAGCGGGTCAATTTGCGCTGAGCTATGCGCAAAAATAAAGTCCTTGCCTCCGGTTTCGCCGACTAAACGGGGGTAGTTTTCGTATGTGTGTATATTTTCGCCAACCAGTCGCCAAACATCGCTGAACACATCGGTCGAACCGGTGAAATGAAACCCAGCCATGCGCGGGTCTTTCATTACATGCTCGCTTACATCCTTGCCCTTGCAGGGAACGAAGTTAATGACCCCATCAGGCAGCCCGGCCTCACGCAGTATTTGGTAGATAAAGTAGTTTGACAGCACAGCTGTAGACGCAGGCTTCCAAACCACGGTATTGCCCATAATAGCCGGGGCCGTGGCGAGGTTGCCTCCTATGGCAGTGAAATTAAATGGGCTAATCGCCATTACAAAGCCCGAGAGTGGGCGATATTCCATCCTGTTCCAAGCAGGCCCTGGGCTGATTGGCTGGCTTCCGTAAATTTCCTGTGCAAAGTGGACGTTGAATTTGAGAAAATCCACCAATTCGCAGGCAGAGTCTATTTCGGCCTGATAGGCCGTCTTGCTCTGCCCCAGCATCGTGGCTGCATTGAGGCGCTGCCTCCAAGGGCCGGCAAGCAGTGCGGCGGCTTTTAGGAATATGGCAGCCCTGTGCTCCCAAGGGAGCATTTCCCAGCTTTTCTTTGCGTCCACGGCGGCATTGACAGCCGCTTTGAGTTCCTGCTCCCCCGCCACGGAATAATTAGCCAGCACATGGCCGTGGTCATGGGGCATTACAACCTGAGCCTTGGTGGCGGTATGTATTTCCTTGCCCCCGATAATCAGGGGTATTGTGATGACCGCTGCTGATAGCTCATCCAGCTGCGTCTTCATCTCAGCACGCTCCGGCGTCCCCGGCGCATAGGTCAGAACAGGTTCGTTGATTGGTGCAGGCACATTAAAAATTGCATTAGCCATGAATATCCTCCATTTAAATTATCAAAAATTTTGAAAACAGCCATTGACCACAGGCTCTAATCAGCCCATCAGGACATTATAAAGATTGCCCAGGATGCTCATAATCTGGCCAATAGTGGCTGTCGCCCCGGCATCTTGGAAATAGACTTGATTTGACGCATTTAAGACGCCGCGCTCGACAAGATATGCCCGTGCCGATGCGGCATTTGTGAATTCCAGCGGCTCGCCGTATGCAATGCCCCTCGCCCTGAGTTGCCCCCAATCGCCAAGCGATGCGCCCTCTGCGGCGACTTTGAACAGCTTGCCTACTGTGATATCATCCGTATTCAGATGGATAATGCGTGCCGGAATTTGGTGCTCTCCCCGGTATGCCGTCCGCTCGTTTATTACCCTAATCATGTGGTTGAACCTATTTTGCAAAGGCCATCGGCTGG